>JBBRDL010000027.1:0-32895 GCA_038203965.1 Chitinophagales bacterium
AGATCCTCAACTTTTAGGTTCTATGACATTTACGCCCAGACCTAAAGACAGTGTAACCGTCTACGGGGCTGATACCGTAACGCTGGCTCCACACATTCGCATACCGCTTGATGTACTATTGATGAGTGATCTCCTGCTTCAGGATACTTCGGTATTTGAAAACAAGGATACCTTTCTGACTTACTTCAAAGGGCTCCATATTAAAATGACCGGAGCCAACAACACCATGCTCGGCTTCAACTTGCTCAATTCGGTGACAGGGCTTACCTATTTTTACGACAAAGGCACAGCCACCGATCTGCAGTTTAAATTTGCTATCACCACTGGCAGGGTCAAGACTGTACACATGGTTCATGATTATACCGGGTCACCTGTGGAAAGTGCTTTAGGTCCTGAACCGGAAGAGGAGTATAGTTATATTCAGGGTATGTCTGGCGTAGCGACTTATATGAAAATAGAGGGATTGGATGCGATTGGAGATGCGATTATCAACCAGGCCCAGATAGAGCTTTATTGTACCTTCCCGGATGGAGACATGGGGCAGTTTTATCCACCTTGCAGAAACATCATCACACAGGAAAAGATAGACACTTCGCTTATCAATTCAGAGGATGTGGCGATAGCACTTGCCCTCACCGTAAGTAGTAGTACAACAGAATCCTTCAATGTGATCTTTGGAGGCAAACTGGTTGAATCTGATCCAGGTCCGCCGGTGATCTACAAGTATACCATGAATGTGACCAACCAGATCAAAGATATCTACGAAGGAAATCAGGAAAATATCATATATTTCAATCCATTTGGAAAAGCGAATATCCCCAACCGATCGGTAATTTTTGGGCCAAATCATCCCACCTATGCGCCACGGCTGAGGGTATCTTATACCGTATTATAAAAGTGACCTACCTGGAAATGCAAGAATTAAATTCACCCTTTCAACTCATCTGAAGGGTGACACGAATCTCCTTTTTTGAATCGTGCAGCGTGCATCAACAGTGTTTCACCAATGCTAACTCAACGAATTTATGTGTGGAATAGTCGGATATATCGGTCCCCGTCCTGCGTATCCTATCTTGATACAAGGCTTAAAGCAATTGGAATACAGAGGGTATGACAGTGCCGGTGTTGCCTTGTTGAATGATCAAATGCTTGTCTTCAAGAAAAAAGGCAAGGTAACCGAACTTGAAAATTTTGTCGGTCAGCAACCCCTCCATGCCACAGCAGGAATGGGCCATACCCGATGGGCCACACACGGCGAACCAAATGATATCAACGCACATCCTCATGTGTCAAACAATGGCCATCTGGTCCTGATCCACAACGGTATCATTGAAAACTATGCCGTGCTCAAAGAAGCACTATCCAGAGACGGATACACCTTTACAAGTGAAACTGACACAGAGATACTGCTCAACCTGATAGAAGCATACCAGAACAAGGAACAACTTGATCTCGCGGATGCGTTGAGCATGGCGTTATCTCAAGTGGTAGGCGCATATGCTATTGTGGTAGCGGATGACCGCAATCCCGATGTGCTTGTTGCTGCCAGGAAGCAGAGCCCCTTGGTTGTCGGAATGGGTGAAGGTGAATATTTTATTGGATCTGATGCCACGCCTATTGTGCGGTATACCAATAAAGTCATTTATCTCAAGGATGATGAAATCGCTATTCTGGATCGGCATGCCGGTGTAACGATAAAAGACAGCAAAAATGTAGTCCAGAAACCAAGGATCGAAGAGATCTCCCTTCGCATCGAAGAACTGGAAAAAGGAGGCTATGAGCACTTTATGCTCAAAGAAATCCATCAGCAACCTCAGACTGTCTCTGATTGTATGAGAGGTCGTCTAAATGATCACGAAGGCTGGGTAAAGCTCGGTGGCATGGAAGAATATGCAGGACACTTTGAAAATGCACAAAGAATTATTCTTGCTGGTTGTGGAACCTCATGGCATGCCGGATTAATTGGTGAATATCTTTTTGAAGACCTCGCACGTATACCTGTAGAGGTTGAATATGCTTCTGAATTGCGATACCGTAATCCTATCATCCGCGAAGGTGATATCGTCATGGCCATATCACAATCCGGTGAGACAGCAGATACACTTGCTGCCCTGGAACATGTGAAAAGCAAAGGGGCTATGATTTATGGGGTAGTCAATGCGGTTGGTTCATCGATCGCACGATTGACCGATGCCGGATCTTACATTCACTCCGGTCCGGAAATAGGTGTAGCCTCTACAAAAGCTTTTACCGGTCAGGTGACTTTACTGAGTATGGCTGCCTTATGGCTGGGTCATCGACGTGGCACTCTTCCTATATCGAGGTACAGGACGTTGATTTCAGCACTGGCAAGAATTCCGGAACAAATCGCGGAGACTCTGAAGGTAGAAGACCAGATCAAGTATATAGCCTCCGAAATGACGGAATACAACAATTCCTTGTATCTCGGAAGAGGATATAATTTTCCGGTTGCATTGGAAGGTGCATTGAAACTAAAAGAGATTTCCTATATCCATGCTGAAGGATATCCCGCTGCTGAAATGAAACATGGACCTATTGCACTGATTGATGAAAACATGCCTGTAGTGGTACTGGCCACAAATCAAAGTGCCTATGACAAAATCCTGAGTAATATTCAGGAAGTAAAGGCCCGTAAAGGAACTGTAATCGCCATTGTGTCCAACGGCGCTAAAGAGATACGGAAGTTTGCGGATCATGTCATCGAGATCCCTGAGACGGCAGAACCTTTTTCACCACTGCTTTCAGTCATCCCTACACAACTGCTGTCATACCATATCGCATGCCTCCGAGGATGTAATGTGGATCAACCTCGTAACCTTGCTAAATCTGTGACTGTTGAGTAGGCAAGGGGCAAGGGGCAAGGGGCAAGGGGCAAAGAGAAAAGAGAAAAGAGAAAAGAGAAAAGAGAAAAGAGAAGAGAGAAGAGAGAAGAGATACATTTGACACTAATCCACTAATCATTAACAACTCACAATTCACAATTCACAATTCACAACTGACAATTCACAACTGACAACTGACAATTCACAATAATGACAGAACCTAATAAAACAATAGGAGAAGGAATTCTCGAATATAATTCAGCGAGAGAAAAATTGTTGCTGCCGGAATATGGACGTAACATCCAGAAGCTGGTGCAGCATGCACAGGGAATGGAAGATCCTGAAAAACGCCAATGGTATGTAGAGACACTCATTGAGCTCATGAACCAAATGCTTCCAGGCACTAAGACATCCGTTGAGATAGCTGACAAACTCTGGAATCACCTCTTCTATATTGCAGGTTATGATCTGGATGTAAAAGTACCGGAGAATGTAATCATCCACAAAAAAGGAGATGTATTTATGATTCCTTCGGAGGATATGGGATATCCTCAAAAGAAAATTCCTTATCGCCACTATGGCTGGAACGTGCACACGATGGTACAAAAAGCCCTGGCCATGGAGGCCGGCACTAAACGAGATGAATTTGCTAAAATCATAGGATCTTATATGAAACTGGCCTATCGCACTTGGGGCAAGGAGCAATTTGTGAATGACGAAATCATCAAGGAAGATCTTCGCAAAATGTCAGGAGGCCTGATTGATGTGGCAGCTGATGCAAGTATTGACAGCTATAAAAACGTAAATCCTCCAGGCGCTAATAACAATAATACCCAGCGCCGTAAACAACATAAAGGTTCAGGCAGTGGACAGCAAGGAAGACGCTTTCAATCGAATCGTCCATCAAATAGCAATAATACTAACAAGCACAAGAAGAGATATTAGAAGTGAGAAGTTAGAAGTTAGAAGTTAGAAGTGGGCAGTTAGCAGAATTCACCCAGGACACTCACCATTCACCATTCAACACGCTCAATTCAACACCCGCCACTACTAACTCACTTACTACTTACCAACTGAAAACTGCCAACTGAATGAAACGTCCTTTACCGTGGCTGCGAATTCTTTGGGTCACCTTTGTTCTTGCAGCACCGGGGGTTATCATTTACAGCCTTTTTCAAAAAATAATGGAGTGTCCGGCGTGCTTTCTTTTTGAAGATGGCGCCGATGGCCTGAAAAATTATTACACCCTTGATTATTATGTAAAACATGATCAGGGATGGCATTTTACAGGCATGAATTATCCTTATGGAGAGCATATCATCTATACGGATAATCAGCCCCTGCTGGCGATGATCCTCAGATGGATAGACAGGCATGTGACAGACATGGACGCACATGTCAATGGTACACTTAATATACTCTTGCTCATCTCCATTTATCTCGGTGTCATCATCACTTATCTTTTACTGAGACGATGGATGATCGGCCGATGGTGGGCATTTGGGGCCGCACTTTGTATCACGTTTATGTCACCACAACTTTGGCGTCTCCATGGCCATTATGGATTGGCTTACGTTTTTTTCCTACCGCTCTTACTCTTACTAATAGACTTATTGATCAGGGAGAATGGAAAAAAATGGATATGGGCCATCGCTTCGGGAATGCTCATCGTCATGATGAGCCTTACTCATATGTATTTCCTGCTGTTGAGTGTGGTGGTTGTTTTTTCCATCACGGCATTTTGGTGGTGGTATAACAGGAAGGATAAGGTAGCGGTCCGAACTATCGTGCCGTTGCTTTTTGGTGTTATAATACTGCCGGGGTTATTTCTTGTGGGCCTGCGTAAAATAACGGACCCAATCCAGGACAGACCCACAGAACCATGGGGAATAGACTCACACACAATCACGTTTGAAACCACATTCTTTCCATTTATACCGCCGCTGGACAAGGCCTGGACTACAATCCTTAATCGTGATAAACCAATCACAGAACGTGTAGCATATGTGGGTATGTTTGGTTTTTTGATGCTGCCGGCCATGCTGATTTTCCTTTTCAGAAAACGCGAAGATGAGGTCCTGCGCTCCCATGTCAAAATCTTTCTTTGGGCAGGTGTCGTTTCATGGTGTATGGCAGCGGGCGTTTTTTATCAGAATGGTTTTAAATTCTTATGGGAGGCTGTGCCTTTATTAAAACAGTTTCGTGGCCTCGGCCGGTTTGGGATTCCTTTCTACTATCTCTACCTGCTTGTTTGCATTTACATAGTATGGCACATATACCGCAGACTGAAAGAAAGAGGACTAGGTTCTATCGGCGGTTATTTACTCGGTGCTATTTTTGTTATCTGGGGTTTTGAATCATGGTTAAATCTTAAAGCGGTCAGGGATCCGGTCTTTCGTGTAAACAAATATCTCGCCAGCTCAAAAGATGATTATGTCCCCTTGTTGTCTGCAGCAGGTTATACGCCAGATTCCTTTCAGGCGATCTTACAATTTCCGCTGGTAGCTATTGGAAATGAAACCGTAGGTGTTTCCCGAGGCTTCTGGACCTTGCGTGAGGGAATACATGCATCTACTGAGACAGGGCTTCCAATGATTAGTTATGCTATGTCGCGTACGTCTGTTTCACAAGGACTGGATATCGTAGAATTGATATCAACACCTTATGCGCCTAAACGAAGAGCACAAGGATTAAATGAAAAACCAATTCTCCTATTATGTGAAGAGGAATTTGTGATACCGGCCGAAAGAAGGTGGATCGAACAATCGCAAAAAATCGGGACGTATCAATCGATTACATTGTATGCACTTCCGTCTTCTGTATTTAAAAAAATCATACTTCCTGATCTGCCAGCGGACCAAAAAGATATTCCCTGCAGTGGCTGGTATGAAGGCTTTGAAAACCATCCATGTGATACCACTATGACAGGTCAGGGAGCAATGCCGATAAATTTTCAACCAGCTTTAATTTGGACAGCGATAGATACCTCATCTATCGAGCGCTCCTGGATCGTAAGCTTTTGGACCCATGTGGACAATCGCAAAGGCCATGTATCCCTGCCACGAATGAAGGAAACCGGACCTGATGGAACAGTCTTGCGAAACCAGGGGGTACACCGCGAGGCTATGTTATGGTCTGAGGCCTATGGCGAGTGGATCGAGGTTTCCTTTCCATGGAATACTTTAGGGGGCGGTCACAAATACGAGTTGTATATTGATAACACAGGACCAGTCATTGATAACCTTCTGATACGCCCTGCGAATGATACATGCGTGTACCATTTCCCTGAAATGATTCTTTATAATAATTTACCGATCCCAGTTTCGAAATGAGGGAACTCCTGAAAATAATAATACACGTATGGCCATGGCCGCTCACGCTTAATGAACGCTATGACCGTCAGACGAAGGCTATAATACAAAAAGTCTGCAAACCCGATAGTGTATGTATCGATGTGGGTTGTTTCCGTGGAGAGATATTACAGACAATGATATCAGTAGCCCCTACAGCGCGACACAAAGCCTTTGAACCCGTTCCACAACAATATGCTTTTTTGAAAGAACAATATGGCCATCAGGCTGACATTTTTCCGTTTGCGCTGGGTGGTGAAAATAAAAAAACTACATTCCATCATGTAGTTAGCAACCCTACCTATTCAGGTCTTCGTCAGCGTCAATACAAAGGAGAAGAAACCATCAACGAAATAGACGTTGAGGTCAGGAAAATGGATGATGTCATCGCACCTGAGCTTCCAGTGTCACTGATTAAAATCGATGTCGAAGGCGGAGAGTTTGACGTCCTGCGAGGTGCGACTGCTATCTTAAAAAAATGGCATCCGTATATCATTTTTGAACATGGCCTCGGAGGAGCTGACAAATACGGTATCAAGCCAGGGGATGTATACGATTTACTGGTCCATACGCTCGGTTACCGGGTTTGCCTTATGGGGGATTTCCTGAAGGATGAAAACACTAAAGGTTTTTCCCGCACGGCTTTTGAGGAACAATTCTGGAAAGGTACGGACTGTTACTTTTTAGCTGTGTTCAGACAGTGAGCGGTGTGAGCGGTGTGAGAGGTGTGAGACAGTGAGACAGTGAGACAGTGAGAGGTGTGAGACAGTGAGATAGTGAGATAGTGAGACAGTGAGAAGTTAGAGTTAGAAACTAGAAGTTAGAAGTTAGAAACTGGAAGAATTACGTTAACCACTCACAACTCACAATTCACCACTCACATAATATTTGCTTCCTTCTCTACACTCCATTCGAAAATATACTTTAGTCCGATTTTTCTCTTTTTGGTTTTCTTGGAGGATGTATTACAGCAGGGTCTGTTTCTACAAATTCAAGATCCATCTGGCGGGCTGTCATATCAATCTTTCTGATACGCACTCTGACTGGTTGTCCGATGGTATATTTTTCTCCGCTTCTTGAACCTGCGGTATAGGGAGCTGTCATATAAAAACCACCCATGTTGCGAAATGAAATCATTCCTTCTGCTCTTGAATCATCGAGTTCTACAAAGATTCCACTTTCGATGACACCCGATATCACTCCTGAAAACTCTTGCCCTACCCTTTCCTTCAGGTATTCCATCTGCTTATACTTGATGGACTCCCTTTCTGCTGTCATGGCAGCACGTTCCCGATCAGAGATGTGCTTACACTTTGCTTCGAGATTAGCTTTGTCTTCACGATGGATCGTCTGCAGATTGGCATCCAGAATACGGTGCACCAATACATCTGAATATCGTCTGATCGGTGACGTAAAGTGTGTGTAATAATCAAATGCAAGTCCGTAGTGACCGATGTTGTTCGTTGTGTAGATAGCTTTTGCCATTGTCCGAATAGCTAAGGGCTCCAACAGACGAAGCTTCTCGTCCTCTTTAGCTGCCTCCGCAAGTTTGTTGAATGATTTCGAAATCTGTTTTGGTGTATCAATCTGCAGGTTAAAGCCAAGTTCCTTAGCAAAGCGTTGAAAGTCAATCAACCTATCCGGATCCGGGACATCATGCACACGATACGGAAAGGGAATTTCCTGAGATTGTCCTTTTTTAAATATAAGTGTAGCAACTTCGCGATTGGCAAGCAACATAAAATCTTCAATCAACAAGTGCGCTTCCTTTCGCTCTTTGACAAAGATCTCAAGTGTCTGGCCTAGCTCATCCACTTTAAACTGAAGTTCATCTGTTTCGAATGTAATGGCACCATCTCTGAATCTTTTCTTTCGAAGCGACCTGGCAATAGCAGTAAGTTTTTTCATCTCTTCTGCAAACGGACCGACGCCGGAATCCATGACTTCCTGCGCGCCTTCGTAGGAGAAACGATGATCTGAATAAATGACCGTACGCCCAAACCAGCGATCGACCACCTTGTGATCATTATCCATTTCAAACACGGCGGAATAACATAAACTTTCTTCCAGCGGGCGCAGCGAACAGAGCTCATTGGATAATTTTTCCGGCAGCATCGGACATACCCTGTCCACCAGGTACACAGAGGTTGAACGCAGGAATGCTTCTTTATCTAATGCTGTCCCAGGTTTCACATAATGGGATACGTCAGCAATATGAACCCCTACCTCCGTATGGCCATTTTCAAGCGTACGGATAGAAAGCGCATCATCAAAATCTTTAGCAGTGATGGGATCTATCGTAAATGTGGTGATGCCTCTAAAATCTCTCCTTCTGGATATCTCTTCATCAGTGATACCTTCCGGCAAGCGTATACATTCTTCGAGAACTTCTTCAGGCCATGCCAGGTTAAACCCATTATGGATCAGAATAGACTGCATCTCCAGTTCATGACTACCAGAGGCACCTAACACATGTATGACTTCGCCTGAAGGAGATCCCTGGCTCCAGTCTGTTATTTTCACTACGACCTTATCGCCATCTACGGCCTCATCCATTTTATCAATTGGGACGATGATATCAAACTGGATATTCATCCTGTCAGGGACCAGCACAGCAAACTTCTTATAAAGTTTTAGCGTACCTATGACCTGTTCGAGTGCTCTCTTGACAATAGATACTATCCTACCTTCAGGTTTGCGGCCTTTACGACCGGGTATCACATCTACCTGTACGATGTCTTTTTGCATAGCACCGCCAGTATATTTGGCCGGTACATAAATATCTTCTTCCAGGTCGTCTGTGATCACATAGGCAGCTCCGGAGCGGGTCATATCCACTCTGCCCTGGTGAACATTCTTTCCAGCAATAGTGACAGATTTCACGGGCTTAGGTAGATCAGTTGCAACTTTAGGCCGCATGAGAGAGGTGTATATTTCCTCGCCTGCTGTTGCGAGCTTGCCTTGTTTGACCAGCACATCAAGTACGCGGACCATGTCGGCTTTGCCATTAGCAATTTTCATTTTCTTAATCAACTGGCGTGGCGTCCAGGAAGGACTTTTGCTTTGCTGGATCGTTTCAATCGCCAGCATACGCAGTTTGGCATAGGCTAGCTTCTGCCCTTTAGGATTGGCTACGTGAGGTGGTGCGCCTGATTTACTCTTCTTTGTTGTCTTCATTTGTTTCATAGGTAATAATACCGCCAGGCAATATTGCCATTTGGTATGTCTGTGTCTGTTCAGGGTCAAGCCCTGCTTCATCTGTTTGGGCCATGCCTTCAGCAATGACGATACTCATGTCTTCATGAATCATCGCTACCGAATGAAGGATCCCTTCTTCTTCATACCTTAAACCTCCGACAATTGCATGACTCAAAGGATCGCCATCAATGGAATATGTCGCCAGAATATATTCATAGCGCAGGACTCCCGCTTTCCAATAGATCATGGCATAATAATCTTTGGTCCCGGCAAGTCGCCCATACGGGACGTACTCCGTAAACTCATCAATCTCATCACTTTCAAAGGGAAGGATATAAGCTTCCTGCAACACACCGGGCAGTGGCAGAGGGTCAACAGGAATCTGACTTATATCCGGCAAAAGGCTTAATGGGAGTTCCAGCGGAGGGAAAAATTCAATAAATTCGGCAAACTGAGCCGTAGGAAGTCTTTTCACAAGACAAATTTATGTTTATAAACCCAACCTAAGGACAAATGGTTTACGTCTATCACTTTAAAAGAGGCAAATCTCACCACTGCATGATAAAGCTGAAAGGTCGATATATTGGATTGCTTGCGGCCGCGGGTTTGATGATTATGGCAGCATGCACCCTTCAGGATCCTGATCCGTCCGGTAGTGATCCCCCATTGACACTGACAAATCAGCAAAATTTCTCAGTGTCAAATCTAAATTGGGACAGAGTAAAGGTGACAGGCTTTAAAGAATATGTACTCTTACAATCCGCTACGCCGATACCAAACAACCCAACACCAGTTGTAAACCAGGATGTCACCGTGCTAAAAAGAATTCAGGAAGTAGATATCACCAGCTTCTCTGCTTCTGCAGCTTTGTTTTCTTCCCAGATATGTTACAAGTTGTACTGTGCTGTGGATGACAGATTTTTAGCCTCTGCCAATGTTTGTGTTGATCAGCAATATGAAATAATTGAAGGCTTTTACGACAGAGCCTGCCACGCATCTGGACTCGATGAACTGGCGATGTTTGATAGGATAAATAATCATCTGAGCGCGTGTAATTATAAAACGGGTTCTGTCTCCAACAAGGTCACTGATATCGTCCTCAACTTTCCATCGATGGAAATGTCTGTTATGGATAATGTCACGAATGTATTTGCGTATGATCAGTCTCCCGGTTGGTTAAGAAAATATTCCTATCCATCGCTCACCGCCACACAGTCTAAAAATTTCAACCAGGTATTGTGGTCAGCCAATGTTCATAATCAGTTTGTCTTCGTAGTTACAGACGAGTTTAACAAAAATTTCCAGGTACTGAACCGAAGCAATCTCAGTGTGAAAGATTCAAGCCCGGGCTTAAGCTCCAATCAGAATATTGCTGTCTTTTCAGGCAGTCCGCTTACTGTCCTGACGCTTGGTCAAAGTGAATCAAAAAAATACATGGTGGATGATGCCGGAGAGATCATCAGTGAAGAATTCATCTCAGGGCGGATCATACAACCGGATCTTCAGTCGGCATGTGCAGAAGGATCTGAATTGTTTATTTGTGGAAGAGACGGTACGATCATCAACCGTAACGGAGAGAATGCAGGAAAACTCAATTCAGATATTAATTCCTTTGTCTTGATTTCGCGCTTGACTACAGATGAAACGAAAGTGGTCTACATCATCAATGATAACGGAGTGAATCGTTTGGAAATAGCAGATCTGGTTCATCTTCCTTCGGTTTCCCTGCTTCATTCGTATGAAATACCTGCCATGAATTATGCCGATCTGATTGTTGAGGTTGAAATTATATATCTCGTTGGTACTTCCTTTAACAACAGTCAGCCACAAACCTTTATTCTAAAATATCCCTTGTAACTTATGTTGACCAGAATACTCCATCTACTCTTTTGCCTTTTGGTCTTTTTTGTCAACGGCCGCAGTCAATCTGATGAGCCAAGGTATTACCACTGGAGCTTAGGCATCAGTGCCGGGGATATATTACATGAGCTTTTTAATGGAGAGAATACGAATAAAGCATACCCGGCCTTTATGCTGGAATATGCAGGACAACAATATTCGGTTCAGGCAGGTTTCAGACCGGATTATAATACGACTGATACACAGCATGATGGTTTCCTGGATAGCGAAGTGACTGATCAACTTTCTTTTTCAGGGCAGCTGACTGGAACAAAAACCATCTTCAATCATAAAAATTGGCTCATTAAAGCTGGATTACAATTGACCGGTGGATGGTCCAGAGAAGACATTACTGAGGACAGTGGATTTGATCAGGTGATCACCCGCAGATTACAGTGGAATGCAGGTGGGGGCCCAGTGATTGACTTTAGGTTTTTTGTGCACCCGCGCATCAGTCTGGGTACAGAAGCAAGCCTGATCTATGCTGCGACAAGATCTGAATTGCAGCAGATATTTACCAATTTTCCTGATTTCAATAATACAAAAGATACTGTGGAAGGCAATACTTTGGATGTCGTTGAACCGGCGACCATTTATCTGCGCTTTCATTTCTAAAAATTAGTTCTTTATTTTTCATTATAAATCATACCCGATATGAAACATTTTCTGACCCTGTTGTCCCTCTGTTTACTGTTCGTGATGATATCCTGTCAAAAGGATTCTTTCCAGACTACAATTGATTATCCGACGTTACCGGAATCCTCTTACAATTACGCACCTAAATGGGGTGGCACACATAATCACATGGCGGGCCAGGATCTCGGGATTACCGATGCTGGTGCTACACTCGGGAGAGTTTTGTTTTATGATAAAATCTTATCAATAAACAATACTGTTTCCTGCGGGTCATGTCATCATCAATCCATTGGCTTTGCAGACCAGGCAAGATTAAGTGATGGCATCAACAATCAAAAAACGGATCGCAATGCCCCTCCTATCAGTAATCTCTACGACGATAATTTATTGTTTTGGGATGGCAGGGCTACCAGTCTGGATGATCTGGTCTTGCAACCTGTGCGCAATCATAAGGAGATGGGAATGGAAAGCATGAAATTCCTTGTCACCAAAATCAAAGCTGCACCATACTACGAAGAGCTGTTTGCAAAAGCTTTCGGAGATGCCGCAATAAGCGAAGAAAGAATTGCCGGTGCGATGACACAATTTGTTAAAAGTATGATCGGATGTGATAGCGAAATGGATCGACAATTTATGACAGGACAAGCATTGTCACCACTAGCAGAAGCAGGGAGAAATGTTTTTTTTGGAAAAGGAAGTTGTTACAATTGTCATTCCGGGCCTGACTTCAATGACCGTGGAGGATTTTTTGATCCTTTCTTTCCTCCCAATGGGGGTGGGTTTGGATGGTCACAGGATATAGCAGATATCGGGCTAGATAAAGAATATACAGATGTGGGTATGGGTGTTTTTGATAACGCATTGGTTGGTGTTTTCAAAATTCCATCTCTTCGTAATGTAGCGCTTACTGCTCCTTATATGCATGATGGACGTTTTGCTACGCTGGAAGATGTGATCAATCATTATGATAGTGGTATCCAGCGATCACCAAACCTGGACTTTGTGCTTCAACAATGGGATAATGATGAGGCTATACGGCTTGGATTGACCGATGTTGAAAAGTCCACTTTAGTGGCCTTTTTGCATACCCTAACAGACCTTAGTTATATGAGTGATGAGCGTTTTTCTGACCCATTTGGAGAGTAACGCGTTGATTTACAATTAAATATACGATTTATAAAAAAAATGCATTTTAACATTATAGATGTATTTTTTTCATAATAAATTATCATATATGTAGTATATTTGCCGCCTGTTACCACCTGGCTTTTTGATTTGATTTGGTCGGCATAACATCCAAAGTCTCACCTTTTTTAAAAAGAAGGCGTAATATCGTCCAGCAAATTATGTGTCAGGTGGTATTGTTTTTTTTGGGCTTCGACTTCGCCAAGCCCACATAAAAGTTAAAAGAAAAAGAGCCAGGACTTCCTGGCTCTTTTTCTTTACTCCTAAATCCCATACAGGGGACTTACATCAACTTTAGGAAAGGAATTCGATACTGTCGTTAATAAACGAATTCATCTCTTCTCCTTTGAGCATGCCTTGATTTAGTTTTGCAAGACGAAGCAGATAGGCGGCAAACTTTTCCTTTTTCTCAGGGCTCCGCATATTGAGGAGTTTGTCGGCGATGAGTGGATGATTTGCATTGACGATGACTTGGTAATGTCCGTCCATCATATCCACACCCGGCATGCCCTGCATAGCCTGCATCTCCTGCATACGGCGCATAAACTCCGGACGTGTGATCATCACAGGATGCCCTTCAGGTGACATCGGACGTATCATCAGCTGATGCGCGGTGACACCAGGGAGCGAGGCAAATAATTCTTTTACTTTCTCCTGTTCCTTTTCGCTCAGGACAGATTCCTTTGTCTCTTCCTTCTGTATTAAATGATCAGGTGTATCTGAATCCACACGCACAAAAGTCATGTTCTCTCCTTTGTACTCCAGTTGCTGTATAAAATGATTGTCGATGATATGATAAAGGTGCAGCACATCATAACCCATATCTGTAGCTTGCTTGATAAAGGATGTGTGTAGGTCAGGAGATGGCGTATACAGTGCTACAGTACGATCATATTTGTCGGTCTGGTTGACTTTGATTTTGTCTTTGTACTCCTGCACTGTAAAATACTTGCCTTCTGTATTTTTCAGAAGGGCAAATTCGTTGGCTTTCTCTGCAAATTTCTCATCGGTGATACTCCCGTATTTGACAAAGACACCGATATCATCCCATTTCTTTTCAAACCCTTCACGGTCATCCTTAAAAAGTTTGGCCAATCGTTCTGCCACTTTTTTAGTCATGTAGCCGGTGATCTTTTTGACACTGGCATCACTTTGCAAATAACTACGGGATACATTTAGGGGAATATCCGGACTATCGATAACTCCATGTAATAATGTGAGAAACTCAGGTACGATTTCTTTCACCTCATCTGTCACATAGACCTGATTGCTATAGAGGTGTATCTTATTTTTTTGTTGTTCAAACTGGTTACCGATTTTTGGAAAATACAATATCCCCGTCAGATTAAATGGATAATCAATGTTGAGATGGATCCAGAACATCGGATCCTGGGACATCGGATAGAGTTGTTTGTAAAAATCCAGGTAATCTTTATCACTGAGCTTTCCGGGTTTCTTTTTCCAAAGCGGGTGCGTATCGTTGATGATATTGGGCACCTGCTCTTCAATCTTTTTGCGATCCTCACCTTCTCCTTCCCAGCGGATATCTGTCTTCATTCCCATCTGAATCGGGAACGGAAGGAAACTGCAATATTTCTTGAGCAGTCCTTCTATGCGATCATGTTCCAAAAATTCTTTGCTGTCATCGCTGATGTGGAGGATGATATCTGTACCACGTTCCTTGCGGTCATGGTCTTCCATTTCATACTCAGGATTGCCATCGCATACCCATCGAACGGCCTTAGGCGTCTTCTTGTAGGTACGGGTGATCACTTCCACTTTATCCGCCACCATAAAAGCTGAATAAAATCCGAGACCGAAATGACCTATGATGTTGGTCTTTCCCTGGTACTTCTTGACAAACTCTTCTGCGCTGCTGAGGGCTAGCTGGTTAAGGTACTTTTTGACTTCTGTTTCCGTCATCCCTATCCCTCTATCGCTGATGGTAATGGTACCGGCAGCCTTGTCCACATTAACATGAATAGTGAGGTCTCCAAGCTCGCCGTCAATCTCGCCGGAGCCGGCTATGGCTTCCAGTTTGGAGGTGGCATCGATGGCATTGGAGATAAGCTCCCTCAGGAAAATCTCATGATCTGAGTAGAGGAATTTTTTGATGATTGGAAAAATATTTTCGGTCTGAACCGTGATATTACCTTTGGTCATAACTATTTGATTTTTAGTCACTAATACGTATACCCTCGCCTGTCAAAAGGTGTGCCATCCCACTTTTTCTGTCAAATTGACGGATAGATCAGCCAAAAGAATGAAAGTTTGGCATTGAATATGCTATACCTAGAGTCAATAGAGATGATCAAATGTCGATTTTCTCATTAAGACCGGTCCAAACAGGGGGGTTAGGATCGGTCTTTTTTTTTGTTCTTTTTTACTGGAAAAAAGAACCATACTTCGATCTCCTCTCTCACTTCCATTTGCTACAGCTCAGCATCCAAACCTCGTGGCCCAAAAAACTCGCCTTAAGTTCGGTACATCTGCAATTGGGTTCTGGTTTGCTTTCTCGCCTAGTGGTATTCCACTCACACCTCTTTTTGTCTTTATGGCCAAAAAGAGGCCTTCCTGTCTGCTCAAACAGTTTTGGGCCACAGCATCAAAGCTTCGAAATGATTTTTCTGGACTTTAGTTTGGGGAATTCGGATCACTATTCATCATTCCCTCACTTCTCGTTAAAGCAACTCACCTTCAGATTATCCATGAGCAGCGATTGAGTGGAGCCTGCATTCCAGATGGTCAAAGCACAGCGATCATAGGCTTCATCCGGAAGCTTGACATCAAAGAAAATATGGGTTGAAGTCTGGTCCATAGGAATAAGACGTTGCACCCGGATGAGATTAGTCTTGATGATCTTTTCTCCCTGATAAAACTGAACGATCCATTGAGCATATTTCCAGACATCCCATTCACGAGACTGGACCATAAAGTCAGCTTCAAGTCTGATCCATTGATTACATGCTGTAGATAGTGGCAGATTGACAGGTCCATAAAATTGATAGTCTGCATTTAGGCAAATTGCCTTTCCTCCCGTTGGCCACTGCGTCGAGCAAAATGCAGTATCCTGTTCGAAGTCATTTTGAAAAACGGTATTCAACGTTTGAGGCGTGCCTTTGAAATATTCCTTAGTATCTAACAGCTTGAAAAGATCCTTGTCTGGTGCGAGGCGGCCTACTACAGAATAGAAATAAGGAGTGGTCATCTGCCCTGCCTGGAAAAATCCGCCTTTGTGCGCCTGGTGAATCCACCAGCCGGTATAATAGACATTGCATGCAAGGATGACGATCCATACCCATGTACCAGTTTTCGATCGGGCCAACCAACCTATCAGTGTAGCCAAAGGAAAAGCTATCAATGGATATATCTGGATCAGGTTTCTTTGGCCGAGTCCACCTCCGCTTTCAAAATGCGACCAACTCATTGTGATGTAAATGGCCAAGATCGAAGTAATACATATCGGCCAGAAAATGGCTTTATGTTTTCTAAACAGTCCGTACCAACCAAGCATAGCTATGAACATCATAGGTGTATAAATCCACCAACCAATATTGACCCCCATGAGGCCCCGCCAGATTTTAGGATGCAGCCAGTTGAAACCCTGGTCACCATAACTATAGACAATCCATTCTCCGGATGCATATTTCCAATAAGCTAATTGTATAAAAATGATCGTGCCACTGATGATCACAGCAAGTGCACATTTCTTCCAATGGCGAAGTAAAAATGAAAAACGCTCCTTGATCGAAGTCAGGCCCCATAGCAATGGTACGAGAGCCCATACGATCTCCGTCGGACGTGTCAGCGCGGACAAACCAAGTGAAGCACCTATACCGAATACAGACGTCCAGTCTGCTTTCTTATTAAACCGGATGGTAGCCAGGATAAGCACACAAAGTAATGTGAATAGCCAGGTATGATTCATCCCGTTGGTGATCGATGCATATTCCATCCAGTGCGTTCCCAGACCTAAAGCCAGGAGTGTCCACATGACGATACCATCTTCGAAGTAGTTAAGTAAAATTCTTCTCAACAATACAAGACCGAGGATGGAAAACAACAGGCTCCCAAACCAGATAAAAAACTGGTATGGCTTACTATAGCCGTCGGCAGGGTAAGCACCGGTTAAAGTCGTATACCCATGAGCCATCAGGAAAAAAGGAGCGTAAAGTACAGCCTGTCCTATGGCGTATTTGTTGACCTTGTTGCCTGAGTCCTGATGTCCGAAGGCCTGATCATAAGCGGGGGACGGGAGATACTTTTGGTTGATCTCATTCATCCAGTTTTGCTGCCGGATATCCTTATAGATAAAAATGGCGGGGAGGTAATGATAGTATCCGCTCACATCCCAACTGATAGTGGCTTCAGACCATGGTTTTTCCCATTTAGGATAATAGGAAAACCCAAGGAAAAACCAGAGGATGGCGATGAAAGGAATGATTCTTGATGATTTCATTTACTGTGTAAAAGTAAATCATCTTTACGGCAGAAGGGTGGAAAAGGCTGAAGGGGCTTAAGAGGCTCAAGAGGCAGAAAAGGCTGAAGGGGCTGAAGGGGCTTAAGAGGCTTAAGAGGCTCAAGAGGCAGAAAAGCAGAACGCGAAATTATTAGGTTGATTAACTAGAATTTCTAATCAATTCAAAGCGTGTGGCCGAAACTCCAATTATTGGTGGGTCATACTAAAAACTGGCTTTCTATGTTATTTTAAGAAACCGATTTAATCCCCATTTTCTTTTGCCTCCTAAAAAATCAATTGTGCTAGTGACCCTTCCTTACCTAAAACTAAGTGGCCTGATCCTATGGTTCGCCCTCTTGAGTGCATTCGGATTGGATGCTCAATCCGGAGAATATTATAGAGCTATTCATCAGGCAGAAAATGAGTTGATCCTGGAAAAATATGGCAATGCTGTCCCTTTGTATAAAAAGTCGTTTGCAATAAACTCCACGCGCTAGATCAATCTATACGAAAGACTTGTCGTGAAATAAACACAAACTACTATGCTATTTGTGGCGAGGAAATCAAACTTCTGAATTCTCTGAATCTACAAAGTCTAAGCAATTATTTTTATACGAATGGCGTGCCCGGAGACATTGATTTGTGCCAAATAAACCCAAGTGCAACCCCACCTTACTTTATCGTCGTAAACCACAATATGCAATGGGGTCGGGATAACCTTGATTCTATCCTCTTCGAGGCCGTTGAAAATTACAAATTACACCCATTGCTTTACAGTAATCTTAGGGATTATTATAATGAGTCCTATCTCAAACAATCTGTCAAGTTTGGGCTAGGCTATAGTATAAAACTTAGTGACAGATTGTTTGTATTTGATGTGCCAGCTATTTACATTCGAAACTTATTGAACCATTAGAAGTTGGCAGTATTTATGAAATCAAGATTTGGCTTTACCTTCCCAGAGATCTCAATGAGGATCCCGAATTATTGACAAATATCGGTTTCTTCTTATCCCTAAAACCTGAACACCTTGATTTTGAGGAAATGTTAGCGGCTGAATATTACTTCAGTGATACTTTACCCAAGGGAGAATGGTTTGAGCTCAAGCGATATATCCGGGCGTTATGTCCACTTCAACATCTCACTATCGGTGCGTTTAGGGATGTAGATTTTCCTGATTTGAAGAGATGGATTGACAACCCTTCTATCTATTTAAATAGTGCTTTTACTTATTGAAAAGCCTAATTTTTATAATCCATCACCAATAATTTACTGGCATCATGAAAAAAATAATCTACGCTATTCTCCTTCTCAGCTCCTCACTCGCTGCACAAGAACCACTTAAACTTAGAGTAGTCTTTGTGGAGACGACAGCCACAGAGAAAGTATACAACTTTGTCGCAGAAAATTTTGTAGGGTTTGTTGGCTGGCAATTCCAAATGGAATTTGATGGCACTAAAATGAGATTTAAAGAAGTGCGCTATCCCATCCACCCGTCTCAGGGTTCACAAAATTTTAATGAGCCCAATCCAGGTGAACTTAGATATGTCTGGTTAGATACCGATCTTGAATCAAATGATTACCTGGATGCAACTGTTTTGTTTCAGTTGGTTTTTGATCTGCTGGAGCCTGAAGGCAGCCCACTTTGCTTTCGGGAATCACAGGAATATTTTGAATTCATTTTTGACAAAGGCGTAGGTGACTTTACCTTAGCAGAAATTCTGATCAGTGACGATTGCTACCAGGGATTCTCTATTTTCTTTGAAAATACAGCTACAGAAAATCCAGCCACACTCATTGTAGATCCGATAACTGATGTTTTTCTTTCTACAACAGGAATGTTGTCCTTTACATCTTCTATTGACCCGACTCTTAGCCTTTCCCTTTTTGATGCGCATGGGAAGGTGATCGCATCATTCGCATCGAAAGAATATGCCGAAGGAAGACATAATTTACACAGTAAAAATGTAACACCGGGATTGTATTTGTTACAAGCAAAAACGAAGGAAGGGTAGGAGTCAGTCTTAAAGATTTTCGCTACCGAATAACCTCTTATAGAATTACTGGCAGAGCGTACTCAACGTGATCAGTGATCTGTGATCCGTTATCTGTGATCGGTTGCTGAGATGCAGCACATGGATGAGTGATAGCAAGCGTTGCATTGAGCTGCACAAAGATGAGGCTTAGGTGTCGAAGTGTTGAAGCATGATCTGTGATCGAGTGATCAGGTGTGATCATTACCATTTTCTGCGAAAATTATGTTTTAAATATTTCTGCGCAATCTGCGATCAATGATCGAGTGAAGTAAGTTGTGAGTCGTGAAACGTGAATCGACAGCTGATACCTGATACCTGACAGCTGACATCTCATTTAACTGACATCCACTTAGCCTGCCACCTGTCAATATTCGGACAGTCGCGGTATTGCGGATCGAGCATGATATACGTATCGGGTATGTGCTTATCTACCCAATTGCTGAAGACCTCATTACGCTTACTCTCACGCGCAGCTTCCTGAATACGACTATAGTCTAGTTTAAGGCTGGCCTGGTGAGGTGGGGTGCGACCCTGGAGTTGAACGACCTTATAAATATAATCGCCCTGAGGTGTCCGGTATTCTATCGGAGGAGATATCTCCCAGAGATCAAGTGTATCAATGCTGAAGAAAATCTCACTGTCTACATCCGCCGTCTCAAAAAAAGTATTGTTGGACTTGGGATTGATGATACGGCCATTGTTACTGAAACTCTGCACACGTTTATCACCTACCCTACGAACCGCATCCGCAAATGAAATGGAATCAAGGACAACCAACTTTGTGATAGAGTCCAGTTTGGTGCGTGCCAACTGAAGATCAGCATCTGTAATCTTAGGCCTGACAAGGATGTGGCGCGTATGAATGGAATTACCTCTTCGTTCAAGCAATTGAATGATGTGGTATCCAAACTCTGTCTCAATAATATCCGACGTCTGATTGATTTCAAGTTGAAAAGCTGTGGCCTCAAATTCCGGCACGAAACTACCACGTGTGGTCCATCCAAGATCTCCTCCATCCTTGGCGCTACCATCTTCTGAATATTTCTTTGCCAACGCAGCAAAATCCTCTCCTTGTACAAGTGCCAATTTAACCTTGGTCATTTTTTCAAGGGCATTGTTCCTTTCTTGTTCATTGATTTGGGGAAAGACGACTATTTCTGCAATTTCCACTTCCGCATTGAAATACGGCAAGCTGTCTTTGGGTATTCTTCCAAAAAAAACAACCACCTCAGCAGGTGTTACTTCTACTTTGTTCATAATCTCTCCTTGCATACGATCACCCAGTAGCTTACGCAACATATCTTCCTTGACCTGCTCACGCATTTCACTCACTGTCTGCCCATATACTTCCTGAAATAATTTCCGATCGTTGTTCATATACCCCAGGATTTGGTTCATCCGGGCATCAATCTCAGACTCCACTTCATCATCTGTCACTTCCACACTATCTATTTTGGCATAATGGACCAGCAAAGACTGAGCCATCAGGCTTTCAAGTATTAAACACTGTTCGTTTTTACCTGGCGTACTTTTCCGTTCACGCATCATGGCCATTTGTTCTTCAACATCAGAATGAAAAATGACTTCTCCTCCGACCTTAGCTACTATCTTGTCAAGCGTAATCGGGTCCTGCGCCCACACCCTGTCTGCTGAAAGGAGAAGGAAAATGGTCACCGGCAGTATAACTAACATTTTTTTCATTACTAATATATTTTGACACGTTCATTTTGAATGTCACGGTCGTAAATTTCTTTTTTAATTCTCTCCAGCAATTCCAGTTCCCGCTGATGGAGGATAAACCTTGCGGCCTGCTCACGTATTCTGGCGAGAGGGGCTACATCGTGCTCATAGTATACTTCCACCGGATAAAGAAAATAGATATAATCCCTGTCTTCGCGCACGATCCCACGATTAGAACGAATAGCTGAGGGTGAAAGTGTGCCCTCCGGAAAAAGTTGAATCACCATTTGCATCTCGTGCCACTGCGTGGAATCAGGCCAGTTGGTTTTGGCGTGTTTATCTGCATAGGTGAGGACATTTTCTCTGTTCTGTTGCGGAAATGTCTTCCACCATTGAAGGATTTTGTCTCCCCTGATCTGCGGCCGTTTGATTTTAAAATAATATCCTCTCAGTATACCTGATTCCAGCCTGTGTTGTTCTTTGTTTGCTTCGTAATAGTTGAGTAGGTCATTTTCTGTGATGACGGTATCCAGTCTTTCCTCAAGGGTACGCTGTTCAAAAAAATGTCTCAACAGGGACTGCCGGTAATCTTCGAGCAGTTTATTCATGTTGACTTCTTTGGGAAATTTTTTCTCGGCTTCCACGAGTATCAACCTATCTCGTACCCAATGTTCGGTCAGGCTGCGCACTTGGTGGATACTATCCTCTGCATTGGCATAGCCCTGGATCAGGTCTTTGATATCATAAAAATAGAGCTTGTAATCAAAAACCTGGGCCAACAAAACAGGTTTAGGAGTGTCATCAGCCAATATACTGGTCTTTTTACAGGACGTGGGCATTGTCAACAAGACAATCATGCATACGCCTGAATAAAGGAGCCTTTTCATACGTTACAGCCGAAGCTGTTTATTTTTTCACTAGGCTCATCAGCACAGCATCATCCACTTGTACAGGATACTTTGCCTGCAGTGAGGTAACCCAATCTTTTTCCAATTGATCCTGATAATCTGCGATGATGTATCCTCTTGCTTCGTCCATTGTCTTTGGCGTAGGAGGAATGACTTTTTCTACAGAGACAAATCCCTTCCCATCCGGGAGATCTGCTTTCTGTCCGGCAGCCCATGTGATACCGGCAGGGAGTGCATCTTCCTTTTGATAGATTTGTCTTGATACCTGCATTGAAATTCCTTTTTTAGCTGCCTTTTCAGCTACAACGGTCAGGGGTTTTTTGGCAGCCCATTTTTTGATCGTCGGGAGTTGACTCATGGATGATGAGTCAAGCGTCACCGTGGCTATTTCAAGTCTTTCCTGCCACATATAATCATTGCGGTGACCTGCATGAAATGTTTCCAGTCCTAAAGAATCTTTGCTTGCTTTATCCCATACGTTGATTTTGGTCGCTTCAAAAAGCAGGATACCTTCTTCGTATTCACGCATCAGGGATTTAAACTCAGGGTACTTGATGGAAAGATTTTTCTCTTCATGAAAAAGGGCCTTTTCATTGACAAACTCTCCAAACACTTTTTCGAGTATCTCTTTTGCTGCAGTGCCCTTCGGCAGTGCCATACGGGTGCGGGCGTTATTGCGAATATAATTTCCAAAATCAATATTGGAGTACTTCTCACCGCCAAGGGTCATAATAGTGGCAGGTGGAACTTCAGGAACTGCCCATCTGTATGTTTGAAGTTCTTCGCCGGCGAGGCTGACAAACTGGTTAAACACATTCTGATCCATCGTATAGCCCGCTTCTTTTTTAATGCGATTGACCATTGACTGGCGGGCTGCGGTGATACGTTCGTCGCGGCTGATCTGCGTTTCAATTTTTCTTTTCGAAGCATCAAATGTCAGCATCGGGCGCTTACGTGTACGTTTGATGATGTGCCATCCGAGGCGTGTACGCACCGGAGCTGTGTAATCTCCATCGTTTGCTAGTGCATAAACAGCTTCTTCAAAAGATTTTTCATATTGATTGATCGTGATCGGACCGATAGCACCGCCTCTTTCTGCTGTCGTTTTGTCTTCAGAAAGTTTTTTTGCGAGATCTTCAAATCGTCCTCCTGCTACAAGTTGTGCATGGATATCATCGATTCTCACCTTGGCTGCTTTATCATCGCTGCCATCAGCTTTCACACGTAGGAGGATATGGGCTACATCCAATTCGCCGCGCGCAGGGCGCTTGTTGAGCACCTTGATGATGTGATAGCCCAGCGTCGTGCGGATAGGCATGGAATAGGTTCCTGCAGGTGTGTCGTATGCTGCTGATTCAAATGCATAAAAACCATTTGGCAATAAAGCGGTGATATAGCCAAGGTCGCCACCTGTTTCTTTTGTATTGGCATCTTCTGTTGTCTGACGCACTACGGCATCCCATGCCTCACCGGCCACTAGTTTCTTATAGGCAGCTTGTATTTTGGTGTAGGCCGCCAGGGTATCGGTGGCCACATTTGGATTTGTTTTGATCAGGATATGTGCTACCTGCACATCTTCCTGCATACGGGCGTAGGCTTCTTCGACCAAGCGATCGGTAATCTCTTTATCGGTCAGGTAACTTTCGGCCAGTTGTTTGCGATAACCTGCGAGTTCGGTCTGGAGTTGGGACAATGTATCGAGGCCCATCGCATATGCTTCTCGCACTTTGAGTTTGAATCTGGTATACAGATCGAGGTATTCGCGGAGGCTGGCTTCTGAAAAATCTGCGTCATCGCGGTTGTTTTTGGCATAGATATAGGAGAACTCTGATGCCTGAACTGACTGATTATCAATCGTAAAGAGCACCGGGTCTGCTGTCTGGCCCTGCATCGAGCCTATCCAAAGAAATGATACCAGTATTAAAATCAAAGAAAATCTCATGAGTACGTGGGTTGACATTTATGTAATGAAGGGCGCAAAAATAGCCATAATCAGGCTATAACGTCTTAAACGCTGCGATTTTACTACAAAAAAGACGTATAAATGGCGCAGTAACAAAAGGTTAACATTAAAGAAGGCTAAGGCGGAGGCTAAGGCGAAGGCTAAGGCTGGGGCTAAGATGCCAGATGCCAGACTCGCTGACTTCAGACGCGTGATGTGGATCACTGGCTTGCTGGAGCTCCCAGTTTACCTTAGCAAGGTGATATTCCCAATCATCACTTTACGATCACCGGAGGACACATGATTCAGAATCAATTGATAGACAAAAACACCGGAGGGGCAATCCTGTCCATCGCTGGTGCCATCCCATGATGGATCTGTAGTCGATTGATACATCATGCTGCCCCAGCGGTCATAGATCCTTAGTACTTCCAGGGTGTAGGTCTCACTGATAGAGGGCTGCCATACCGCATTTCCGGTAGTACTGCCGGGTCTGAAGATATTGGGCAGATAAATACCCTGCGCTTTTTCTACCAGCACATTGAGGAGGTGGATGTCTGTGCATCCGTTTTCATCGATGAAGGTGATTTCATATGGTTGGTCTTTATCACCATACACTTCTATCGTACTGCCTGTCCATCGGATAGAAGTAGCAGGGTCAAAGTGTATGTCTGTCACCGTGACATTGTTTTGTTCTATATACTTAACTTCTTCCCACACCCCCTGAATGACCACTGCTTGTGTATCCAATGCGATATCAAGTATCGGTTGTGCTGCGAGGATGATCTCCGTGATGGATGGACAACCATCATCTGATACAGTTGTGATCTCATACACACCTGCTGCGAGAGAACCTATCCATGGGGCTGTCAATGTGGTGCCATTGATGTGTATAGATTGGTTTTGATCAAATTCAATTGGATCAATCGATATCTCGCCATTGGGCAGATCACATACCGGATTAAGGGTTTCTATTGTAGGCATCCATTGCTGACCTTCTTTGATGATCAGGCTGTCTGCATACGTACATCCGCCTGATGTCTCAAGGACTACCCAATAACTTCCTGCCATTGTAAGATCTCTTTCTGCATCCCCACTACCATCATCCCAAAGGATACTTTGTGCTGGCTGGGTGACGGCTATTTCAATGGTATCCCCTATACACAGCACCTGATCTGCACCGAGTAAATCAACAGGAGCGGAAGCATCACGGTGGACCGTCACGACAGCGGTGTCATTGCCACAAATCGGATCTAGGATGATGTAGCGATAGGAGGAAGCCATGTCCAAGCTGGAATTAAACACATGGCCTCCCAGCATGAGCGAAGGCGTCCAGTATCCTCCGGGCTGTCCACCTGTCATCGCTGACATATCTTGTATCAATGTATCGGTGCATATAAGGAGTGTAACATCCTCTCCTGCAAACACCAACCCGCTGATATGAATCCTACCCATAACTTTTACGCCATCCTTGATCGCATTGAATCCTTGTATGACAATCCTGCGCTCGCCCGCTGTGCGCTGCAGGCCTGCATGTTGATAGCGGATACTGCGTAAGGCTTCCTGATAGATACTATCCGTTGGATTGGAGGACGTGAGGACATACGTACTATCGTTTCGTTGTGTCATGGTGAAACCTGCCGGCAACACTGATGATATCAAATACTCATCGCCATCTTCTGCTATACCTGATACAATCAAGACTATACTATCAAGCGGTGATGATGTGTGAATATAAATATCCCCATCACATATCGGCGCTTCTACCATAGTACAATAGTCTGTACTGTCAAGGTAATCATAGGGGTACACCCCTGTGCTATTGTCCCGATCCAGATCAATCAGTAGATCACATTCCGGGTCGGAAGAAAGGAACTCGAGGGGGGAGGTGAGTTGTGTATTAGCTCGATTCTCACCCATCCAATAATTGCATACCGGCGTAAGATTTCCCGTCTCCAAGTCAAACCTGGAAATGTACATCGTTGTATCCTTTACATTATTGGCATAATCCTGAGTCGTAATATTCAAATGTGCTGCATAGGTGATGATCGAATCGCATCCATAGCTTATGCTGGTAAGACCCCATATGTGCTTTTGCATGATGATGGTATCTAACAAAATAAAATTTGTATCGAAAACATAAATTAATGGCTTGCGGATTTCCGGGATATATACTCGGCTGTTAGAAAAATGGGCTTCGAATATTTGTTGTTGTGGAAAAATGACGAAAAGCCTTTCAATGATTGGATTACCTGGATTAGAAATACGAGAGAAAGTCCTTGTAGAAATGTTTGTTGTGGAATCAAACTCATTTATTCGTAGATAAATTCTACCGAGGTGATCAATGTTGACAGCATTTCCAACCGACCAATTTTTAGGCAACTCAATTGAGTACAATAAAGAGTAATTGCAGCTTTCCAGAAGCACATCAAATAAGTTTATTATATAATGATCACCTGAGTAATCAGCAAGAACCAACCAAAGCTGGCCAGATGGGTGATGAGCATACCCTAAGAGTCCTCCCTGATTTAATTGTGTATAATTACATCCCGTAAATTGTATATCACATAAATTATCAGCATGCCATAGACTTTGTTGTCCATAAATCGTAATTTCTTGAGCCACCAGATTAAGAGAACAAAAAAATAAAAACCCGATCTTTATTAGTAACTTCATGAAGTAGGAATCTAATCTGTGATCAATAAAAAAGGGAAGCACGAAGAAACGTGCTTCCCTGAATTTAATTATTACTGAATACACAGCTTAGCAATGCTTACTCCATTTTCTCCTTTTGCATGAACCAAATAAATACCAGGGACCAATGCAACATCAATTGGGAAAAGATTCTCACCATGTGTTAATGTTATTCTTGTATCAAGCAAGCGCTGACCTTGATACGAATCCAGGTATAAATCAACTATTTGGTCAATTGGACTCTCGATGTAGACCTGATGAATATCATCACCGTCTGAACGGACTTCCAGAAACAGATTTCCAGGTAGGATATCTACAATCACTAATTTAACTTCGGCATCCAGTGAGTTACCCTCCTTTCCGATGATCTCGGTGGCCCGTTCATCATGCCATCCAATTGATTGGTGAATATCCTGTATGTCTTTTAATGCCTTGAGTTGGAACGTAACAACCCTCCCCATTGGAACATTTAAAGCAACCATATCTTTAGCATAATCCATTATGACAAGTCCACCTATTGCTTTGTTATAATTCCATCTTGATGTATATCCTTCAGCAAATACAAGATCTACTATTTCAAAATCTTCTAAGTTAAAATAAACAGGAAGTTGAAAGGCAAATATGTCATCATTAACAAGCATGTCAATAGCCACTGTAATAATGGAGCCAGATCTCACTTTTTTAGTTTCAGCGTTTATTACTGATCTTGTTTGAATATCTCCTCCAGTTAGATATGATCCTGATCCACAAACCCAGGAGTTATGACTTGAATTGGCCCAACTTGAGTTGGCAACTATATCTCCAACCTTTGTTGCGCGGAAATCAAAATAATTTCCATTATTGGCTTGTATTTGATCAGTAGATAAGGCTGGAATAATGATGCCCTCTGGTCCTTCCCAATTGTAATCAATTACAAAAATAAAAGGATCTTCAACAAACCGCTCTTCCGCTTCTTCCACTTCTTCTTTATGGACCCACTCCCAGGAATTTCTTTCCAAATCGTACCGGTAACCCAATAATAAATCCAGAAGCATGTCTGTATCATCCGAAGTTATAAATCCATCATAATCTGCATCTGCAGAAATATAGCGATAAGGCGCATCATCTGTTGGACTATAGGAGTCCAGCAACGTTACCATATTATAGTGATGAGCTATAAATAATAAATCAACCGCTGAAATTCCATTAGTATAATCCGCATAGTTGTTGACAGAATACGGTCGAATTTTTAAAGTGTTCTCAAATTGATTTTCAAATTCATGCAAAAGTAAAATGTCAGAGGTATAAAATTCTACCGAACAGGCACCGGTAATTGGATCAGGATCTAAGGGGTATTCAGTCATTTCTACAATGATGTAGTTTTTAATATCGAACTTATGGTTAGAAACACCGTACCCTTGGTTTCGCCACAAACTCTCACCATAAATGGTTTCTTCGATTGGCTGCCCAAAACTAAATGTGGACATCATCATCATTGTTAGCGTCAGAGCAAATAATATTTGCCCCCCCCTATTGAAAAGGGAATTAAATTTGGTACTCATGATCAATAAATTTAAAAAGGTTTTTAATGTTTGGTTTTTTTTTGCCTGAAAGGTTCAGACGTACAGTTTGTTAACATTTCTTCCGGCAAGCCTGAGGAGAGGCTACCTGGTTTTTACGGTCTTGGTGTTCGCGCTTCAAAAATCAATGGATCCTGCGCATGGACGTTTTTGATTGTTTGAAGTTGGTGTTCCCGGATCAATCAATATTTTTGAAATTTCCCAGGTGTACAAACGTTTGGGGTAAAAATTTGTCTAAATATAATAGTTTTCTGAGACATAATCAATACCTGAATAAAATTAAATAGGCAGAAGATGGGGCTGAGGTGCAATTGTTTTTTGTAGATACAGGGCATGCCCTGTATCTACAAAAAACAACCATAACAGGTTCTGCAATTTTACCTGTACAACGTCATATCACCGATCATTAATTTTAGATCACCGGTTGCTACATGATTCAGGATCAATTGATACACAAAAACACCCGAAGGACAATCCTGTCCATCGCTGGTGCCATCCCATGATGGATCTGTAGTCGATTGATACATCATGCTGCCCCAGCGGTCATAGATCCTTAGTACTTCCAGGGTGTAGGTCTCGCTGATAGAAGGCTGCCATACCGCATTTCCTGTAGTACTGCCGGGTCTGAAGATATTGGGGAGATAAATACCCTGCGCTTTTTCTACCAGCACATTGAGGAGGTGGATATCTGTGCATCCATTTTCATCGATGAAGGTGATTTCATATGGTTGGTCTTTATCACCATACACTTCTATCGTACTGCCTGTCCATCGGATAGAGGTAGCAGGGTCAAACCGTATGTCTGTCACCTTGACATTGTTTTGTTCTATATACTTAACTTCTTCCCACAACCCCTGAATGACCACTGCTTGTGTATCCAATGCGATATCAAGTATCGGTTGTGCGGAGAGGATGATCTCCGTGATGGATGGACAACCATCATCTGATACAGTTGTGATTTCATACACACCTGCTGCGAGAGAACCTATCCATGGGGCTGTCAATGTGGTGCCATTGATGTGTATAGATTGGTTTTGATCAAATTCAATTGGATCAATCGATATCTCGCCATTGGGCAGATCACATACCGGATCGAGGGTTTCTATTGTAGGTATCCATGGCTGACCTTCTTTGATGATCAGGCTGTCTGCATACGTACATCCGCCTGGTGTCTCAAGGACTACCCAATAACTTCCTGCCATTGTAAGATCTCTTTCTGCATCCCCACTACCATCATCCCAAAGGATACTTTGTGCTGGCTGGGTGACGGCTATTTCAATAGTATCCCCAATGCACAGCACCTGATCTGCGCCGAGTAAATCAACAGGAGCGGAAGCATCACGATGGACCGTCACGAAAGCGGTGTCATTACCACAAATCGGGTCTATGATGATATAGCGATAGGATGAAGCTATGTCCAATGTGGAATTAAACACATGGCCTCCCAGCATGAGCGAAGGCGTCCAGTATCCTCCGGGCTGTCCACCTGTCATCGCTGACATATCTTGTATCAATGTATCGGTGCATATAAGAAGTGTAACATCCTCTCCTGCAAACACCAACCCGCTGATATGAATCCTACCCGTAACTTTTACGCCATCCTTGATCGCATTGAATCCTTGTATGACAATCCTGCGCTCGCCCGCTGTGCGCTGCATGCCTGCATGTTGATAGCGGATACTGCGTAAAGCTTCCTGATAGATACTATCCGTTGGATTGGAGGACGTAAGTACATATGTACTATCGTTTCGTTGTGTCATCGTGACACCTGCCGGCAACACTGATGATATCAAGTGCTCATCGCCATCTTCCGCTATACCTGATACAATCAAGACTATACTATCGAGAGGTGATGATGTGTGAATATAAATATCCGCATCACATATCGAGGCTTCTACTGTCGTACAATAGTCTGTGCTGTCAAGGTAATCATAGGGGTACACCCCTGTGCTATTGTCCCGATCCAGATCAATCAGTAGATCACATTCCGGGTCGGAGGAGAGGAACTCGAGGGGGGAGGTGAGTTGTGTATTAGCTCGATTCTCACCCATCCAATAATTGCATACCGGGTTTAATGTATTTGTTTCAAAATCATACTCAGAAATGTACATTGTTGAATCAGGACCATTTGAGATATACTCCTGAGTTGAAATACTCATATGTGTGGCGTATGTAGTAACAGAATCACAATCCAAATTAAAACTAGTAAGTCCCCATATGTGCTTTTGCGTAATTATAGTATCAAGTATGTTAAAATCCTTATCAAATACATAAATAAATTCCTTTCCTATCTCTGGAATATAAATTCGGTCCCCTTGAAAATGTACTTCAAAAATATTTTGATTGGGAAAATAAACGAACTTTCTTTCAAAGGAAGGAAACTCAGGATTTTCAATTCGCGAAAGTGTGCGTATATATTCATTGCTAGTTTGATCAAATTCATTTAAATTTAGATATAATCTACCAAGGTGATCAATATTAGCTGCGTTTGAACAATGCCATTTAAATGGCAACGGTATACTGTAAAGAAGATTAAAAATACAACTTTCCATAAAGACGTTATAAATTTTTACTTGGAAATGATCAACATCAATCCTTTCTGATAAAACTAACCAAAGATTTCCATTCGGATGATAGGCATATCCAAGTAATCTTCCTTGATTTAAATTTAAATTCCTCCAATCACAATATGTGAATTCAATATCGCATAGGTTTTCAGCATGCCATAAACTTCGTTGACCATATATAGTTAACTCTTGGGCTTTTAACCTTGTCCCGCACGATAAAAAAAGTAGTAAAAAAGCAATTTTCACCTTCATTTCAGTAAGTTGTAGCAAAGAATCAAGGGAGCCAGCATACTGGCTCCCCTGAAAAATGGGTTTATGATTTTGTCCACTTTGTTACAAAATGCTGATGTTCACTTTGAACATTTATCAGATAAATTCCAGCGATTAAATCTTCTCTCAATGGAAAATTATTTTGGCCTTTAGCAACTAAATGTAGCTCGGTGTAGACTGCTTGTCCATTAGCATTGAATACAAAAACTTGAATCTGTTGATCTTTCGGGCTTTCAACCATTAATTGAGGTATAGCCATGCCAGTTCGGACCTCGACATATAACTCTGAAGGCAATACATCTAGAACCTCTAAGGTGACCTCTGGCTCCAAGCTGGTTTCCTTTTCGCCTACTAGTTCAATTATACGATTCGGATGCCAGCGTATTGATTTACTTATGTCTGATATGTTATGGCGTGCTTCTATCTTGATTTCCACCAATTTCCCTCTAGGAATTTGCAGAGCTTCCAAGCTCTTAGAGAAATCCAGAATGACTAAACTTCCCTTTTCAGAATTCCTATGCCATAAAGGTGTATAACCTTCGTGAAAATCAATATCTATCATTTTAAAATCTTCGTCAGAAAAGAAAAGCGGCAGCTCAAGTGCATAAATATCCTCATCGTTATCTAATAGAATCCCAAGCGTAATAATCGAACCTATTCTTACACTTAAAGGTGATAAATCCCGTGAGGATCGAGTTTCCAATTGATTTCCCGCAAAATAGTTGTTGTTACCACATACCCAAGTATTCGCACTCGTTATAGCCAAATTGGTAGTAGCTGTAATATCCCCAATTTTTGTTGAGCGAAAAGTGAAGTATTTGTCATTATCCGCCATGATTTGATTAGTTGATAATGCAGGCAATATAATTCCTTCAGGGTAAGACCAATTTTCTGAAATTACAAATTGATAAGGCGTTTCCTCGAATCGCTCTTCAGCTTCCTCGACTTCGTCCTTGTGCACCCATTCCCAAGAGTTACGATCTAAATCATCGCGAAGAAATAATATCAAATCCTGTATCATGTCGATGTCATCAACATCAAAGTCACCATCAGCATCTCCTGATATATATCTATATGGAGCATCTTCCGTAGGTGTTCGTGATTCAAAGGCAGGTGAACTTAAAAGGTGCGCAGAAATAGCATACAAATCAAGTGATGAAACACCATTTCGATAGTCAGCCGCATTATTGACTGAGTATGGCCAAATTTTAATTGTATTAGCCAAATCATTATAGTCATCTGTATATAAAGGCATGTAGTCCGTTGTATAAACCTCATAAGGGCATTCGTCAGTCACAGGATCTGACGGCACATACCAAGAATCCATTTCGGGAATTACATAGTTTTCAATTTGAAAATAGTGATTCTCAACTCCATAACCTTGGTTCCGCCATAAACTTTCTCCATAGATCGTAAAGTCTCCTACCTGCCCAAAACTAAATGTGGACATCATCATCATTGTTAGCGTCAGAGCAAATAATATTTGTCCCCCCCTATTGAAAAGGGAATTAAATTTGGATTTCATAAAAAATCAATTTTAAAAATGGTTTTTAAACTTCAGGTTTTTTGTCTGATTAGTTCAGACCTACAGTAGGTTCATTTTTCTTCCTTTGCTACAGGGCAAAAAGGATTGGCGGTTCAAGTATTCGTGCTTTAAAAAAGAATAGAT
>JBBRDL010000028.1:0-32814 GCA_038203965.1 Chitinophagales bacterium
GACATAGAGTGGTCGACCGACGATATCTCTGTAGGTATTATAAAAAGACACATTGTAATATTGACAGAGGTTGTGAAAGGTAGCTAGAAAACTTGCTACGATGACAAACCAGACCATCACATATCCCAGGTGGGCAGTGAACGCTTTTTTGTTTACAGGCATTTTATAGAATAGCGTATGTAATTTCCCCTTTTCGTTAAAATAAAGCTGTGAAGCAAAGTCGATAAATTTTCCAGGTTTGTTGTTCATCGGAACCGGGCGGTAATGAAACAGATAGTAATAATAGCCGATCAGAATAAGACTCACAATGATCACATTGACTATAATCAATCCTGTCCATCCAACGCCAAGATATCGGGTCAACGGATTCGTTTCTCCGGCCATGCCCCCAGGTTCGAAAAACCAAAGGCTAGTGGAGTAGAAGTCACATCCTCTGGCAAAGAGGAGAAGAAAGGTGACTGTGATAAATTTGAGTTTCATAAGGGTATCATTTTTTTATTATTATATTTTCACTTTATCAGTTAGTGAACCTGATGAAACCATCACTTTTCACTCTTGGTTGCTGAGCGAGAGAAGTCGAAGCATCACTCTTCATTCTTTACTATTAGTTGCTGAGGTAGTCGAAGCATCATTCTTCAGTCTTGGTTGCTGAGCGTAGTCGAAGCATCACATTATTTACATTTCTCCCAGTTGCTTCAGATACTTCTCTGAATTAGCTTTTACATTTTCGGCTGGATTCAGTGTGAGCGACTTATTCAATGCCTTGATTGCATTTTTTTTATCTCCTTTGATGGCATATCCTTCACCGAGGCTATCCCACGCATTTGCACTTTCCGGGTACTTTTCTGTCATTCCCTTGAAGGCCTTGATGGCTTCATCCATTTTGCCTTGGTTGAGGAGTTGATAGCCGTGCGCATTGAGTTCTGCTTCATTAGCCATAGTCAATGCTTCTCCCTGCAACTTATCTGCTTCTTCGTTTTTGCCTTGTGTTCGAAGCAGAGCGGCTTTCGTGTTCAGGGTGGTAAAATTCTTATTCATCGTTAAGGCACGATCAGCCCACTGCATTGCTTGGTCCGTATTGACATTATTCTGCAACGAATAATTTGCTGCTGAAATAAGCCCCTGCCAGGTGAAGCCCATTACACCTTTTAATTGATCTGTTGCATTGGCCATGACGATGTCATCCACTGCGAATTCGATTTTTACGGGAAATTGTTTTTTCTCCCAGTTGAGCACCAATTCGGTTGTATTCTTTGTCAGGTTAATAAAATCATAAGTCAATGCCTCGGTCATGGCATGATCACGAATGGTGATGTTTGCCCTGAGCACATCATTGGCCGGATCATAATAGAAGTTACCCCAGGATCGATTGTCTTTGGAAAGGATTACTTCACTGCCATTGTCGCTATTGATTGAAAAAAACAATCCATAACTACCGGCCGGCACGATCTTGCCTTCCACGCTGGCGTCATGCGAAAATGTAATTACTGTATTTTCATTTGCGCCGGCACGCCATGGAGTCTTGTGCGGGCTTCCACCGGGTTCTACATTCCAGCCATAGGGCACCAATTCGCCCCAGATCTCCCGATCCTTGACGGATGGCCTTGAATAATTGATGCTTACAGTTGATATCCCTATGGTTTGAGATACCTGGGCAGCAGGACTTGGTGTCCGTGGCGTAGAGATTCCTTGCGCCGAACTTGCAGAAGATAAAATCAAATATGCAAAGGCAAAAAGGAAACTAGTACTCAATATATTTTTCATGTGAAAGAAATTTAGAATCTCAAATTACGATACGATCAGTTATGCGTTTCATTGTAATCCGGCATATTGTACGAACGTTGCACAGAAGGGGTACGCTGCTATGCGTATCATCGACTATCGGAGGAGGTACAGGAGGTTTATGGTCATGTCTTAAATTGACAATCATCATTTATATAAATACAAACTTATGAACAGATAGAAAAGGCAGACCAAAAGGAAAGGAGCTTATATTGTCGACCCATATAAGCTCCTTCGATAGAAAAAATGCACTATTTATGTGCTGCTTGAGTAGATATCAGGTTTTTCTATGGTTCATTCCCGGACTTTTAATCAACGAAAGCAGAAAGGAGTGATAATTATTCCTGTCACTACTCACCACCAAAAAGAACATAAGCAAGACCTAACCGGAGTCCGACAAACGCATTGTGCGAAGGATCATAGATTCCTTCTCCATTTGGAATTTGCCAATCCTCATGATTGATGTCTTTCAGTCCGTATCCAAAATTTAAGGAAGCATCCAGAAAAAGTTTTTCTGAGAATAGAAATCGTGCGCCTACTTCCAGATTGATGAGGATATCGCTTTTAACATATCTGTCAGTCACATCTGCTTCCCCTAAATCAAAGCTCTCACCAGTGATCGGGTTATTGATATTTTGTGAATATGGAGCACCATCACGCAACCATTCCTGCTGTGCCTCTTTGAGATTGGCCAGAAGTACACCTGCACCGGCCATAAAATTTACTGTGCTGCCTGTCCCATTAAATTTTACCATGAGGGGGATCATGTTGTACTTGAAGGTCAATTCTCGCTCCCAGTCTGAACTGAGGTATGCATCATCGTAGTTCTGGCCCAGGTCAGTAAACCAATAACCGGAATAGATCCCAAAATGCTCCGACAGACTATATCCGACATCGATACCAAAGGACGTCCTCAGGGTAGCAACATAATCGTATTCGCGGCCATTGCCCCAGGTATTCTGGTTGACAATGTTACTGCTCATCGGCATAAAATTGACGCCAATGCTGAATCCTTGCTGAGCGATTCCAGACGACAGCCCAAAGGCTACTAGGCAAAATGTTAGAAGTTGTTTCATAAGAGGTGTGAATTTTTGTACAATATCTGATTTTATTTTGATTTGGCATTCTGGATCACAAGTGTCCAAGTTAAATTTGGAAAACCTATGGCTAAGCATGCCATGCTAGATGGGTTACTTTTTTCACTGCCAAAAAAGTAACCATAAAGCTCATTTTTAATAGCAGCATTTCAAATCCGGAGCTTTTACTGATCATCAATATGAAGGCAAAATTGTTTTCTTCAAAGCATTTAATCCAATCCCATTTTTTATTTTCTACCAATTCTTTGTTAACGTGTGCTATCGCAATATAGATTTAAAGCCTATATTCTCAGCGCCATCATTAAATACAACCTGACCATTGTCTTATCCAATCCACTGACATTCGTAAAATAGTCTCCTGGACTGAAAGCAGATGCAGAAAATTGGAAATTGAGATTGTGGTTGTAGTAGTAGTTGAGATACCAGTCTCCACCCATGCCAATAGATGTACTCGAAGTCCCTAGTTCGTTAATAGGACCTACCGCGATACCGGAGGACCTGTCATTTTGTTCGATGACCGACGCAAAAACACCATGCACACCTGTCGACACAAGCCTGCCTATTTTCCAGTCGAAGTGAAGGGTGGCTGCCTGCACATTTGATCCTTTAAAAGCATCAATATAGCCGAAACGCCGATGCTCATTTTGCCACAATACATTGTACGATTTGATATCAGTATCTGTCGGATCATCATCACCACTTCCGAGGTAATAGGTGAGATCAAAACTGATCTTACTATTTTCAGGAGCATAGCCTGCACTCACTTCAGCCGCATAAGCATTGACACTTCCTTCGATAGTCTCATCTAATATGCCTACAGCTGATCCGGTTTGTAGGATAAATTCTGCGGAGTAACGAATACTGGAAACGCGGCCAAAAAATCGCACATCAGGCATGAACACACTGGTCCGAAAACCACTATTGTATTGGTCTATTATGTACGGTAGATTTACATCAAAATTGACAGCGTTCGAAAAATTGAATGTGTTAAAGGTAGCCAGAAAGATGGGATGGTTCCAGTCAAAGTTAGCCGCAGGAGGAGCTGCCTGATATAGTTGTACCCACATCACATCGCTGGTCCAACGATCTCTTTTATATCGCAGTCGTACACTTTCAAAACTCCTTCCCTTGATAAAATCATCGTCACCTACCAGTATTTCTGTGCCGTATTTGCCCAGGCACATGCGACCGAAACGTAAAGACAATCTCCCGTTTCTGTCCAGTTTTTTCATGTCTACATAGGCTTCATATAAAGACAAGTTTGGGTCCAGTGGGCCCAGCGCGCGGGTATAGACGCCATACGACTGAAGATTGAAGACCATATCGATGTTTTTGGGCAGTGATATTTTTCCGCCAAAATCTCCACGCAAATAAAAATTTAAGTGACCTGTATCTATTGGTAAACCTGCTTCTTTATAGTTAAAAGTGCCTTCCGGCCGAAAGAAAAAATTGACCAATGGCGTGAACTGGACTTTACCCGTTCCCATTTTTTCTGGGTTGTTGAGATAGGTGGTATCGATAGGTAGATATTGAATGATACCATCTACGGGTAAGACGGAATGAGCCTTTAGGTCAAATGTTTCTGTTGAAGTGGATGCGGCCTCTTGACCGTAAGTATTTTCCGTGGCAAACATCAGGAGCAGCAGGGAGATATAATGGAGATTTTTCATGATTTTTATCGCGTGTAGTGGTTGATCGTTTAGTTGGCTGCTAACGGTTTTATTTTCGCTGGTTTTGTTTTATTTCAAAATCATCCAGCGCTTTTATAAAGTGGGGCTTTATGGATTTGAGCATGATATATTCAAAAAATACCAAATGGCCAAGAATCAGTATCAGGGATATTAGCAATAATCTATCCATTTCAACCAATACAATCAGGAATGCAAACAAACCCTGGAAAAGAATGGAAAATCCGGCAATGATGTAATACTTCCTGGACCGTTCGACATGCTCGATGGTCGCTGCTTTGCTCATGAGGTCTTCAAAGAGTTCAGCTTCGAGGCGGATGGCTGCTGCAAAATAGGCAAACGAACCCATCACCAGGAAGGCGGCAAATCCTTTTGTCCATGCCGACAGTTGAATATCTGTATCCACGGTCTCGATCGTCAGATACGAGATCAGTCCAAACTGTCCGATGCTGATCATGAAGGGGAGAATCGTATCAATGATATTGGGGAACCATCTAAGGAAAAAAATACCGATGGCATAATGATGCCACACGATAAAGATGATCATTAGCATCAGCGTCAGCGGAAGTATATAAATATTGGAGATCGGATGCTCTACGATTTCCAGATAGGTTATAATGTTGGGCACCAACTGGGATAGCGCGATGCCTTGAAGCAACGAAATGACCGTCAGATAGATAGTAGGGAAGTGACTGCCTATAAGTTCTGCCTTTTTGCTCATAAATGGTTTTTACAACAGGATCAACTATTTCTATAGGACAATAATAGTCAATTTTGCTGCTTACACAGTAATGGAGATTATAGTTAGTTTATTTCAATCACTACAGCATCGGCACTGGAGACAATAGTCCCGTCCTCCATGTTAACAGAAGCAACGAAGGTATAGGTGTCCAAAGGGAAACGTAAGCGTTGAATAACTTCCCTTCTGAATACGACTCCGAAGCTGGTCTCAAAGACGTAGGCATTCAATTCAGTTTCTGAAAATACGGATATGGCCAAATCGAATAAATTGGTACCAGCAGCGATAACATGCCCATCAAGTAGAAACGGTTTGTCAAGTGTTAGACTGGCATTTTCAAACGTGTATGGATTTAAATACTCTTCAGTACAGGATAAAGCATAAGCCGAATGGAAGATATTGAAGTCATTAAGCATGCTGTTTTCATGACTGGCAATGACTACGGCATCCATGAAATATCCAAAGGCGTCTCTGATAGTGTCCGTGTCCGTATCAATCATACTTGTGGTTGATACATCAGAGATATCTCCAAAATATGCTTTGAACTCAGCAGTAACTGTATACGGGTCAGGACAGCAGCCGGAGAAGATCACACTTAATCCCGAAAGGGATACATAAAAGAGGATTGCTTTTTTATACACCTGACGAATTTTTTATTTGGCCACAGATTAAAACATTGGACACATTCGTTCCCTTCAGCATTTTCCGAATTAAATAAAGCGTATTTCTTTTGCGTCATTACCTCACCACATCCGGAAAATCCGTAATTCCCCCATCACATCCCCACGTTTTCATTTTGTCAAGCACCACTATTTCATTGATGGTCCATGGTATGATTTTGATATCCAGCTTATGGCAATCTGTTACTGTCTCTTGTGTTACTAACGTATACAATGGACTATAGATGTCAGGTTTGAACGTAATTCGGGCGAGGTTTTTCTTTAGTTTCTTTCCTTTTTCTACAAGATAGGAGATCTTGTATTTGCGATCCGGTCTTTTATTCAGTTCTTCAAGCACCTTGATGTCAAATGATTGGAGTGTAGTGATGTCTTCAATACCCAGACGCTTGATCTCTGTGACCACTAGATCGACAAATGTGACCGGATCAGGTTGAAAGACATTGTATGCTTTCGGATCAGATTTTATCTCGATGTTAAATTTTGGTTGAGGATATTTATTGTCTTCGGCAAAACTCCTGATCATGCGCACGGCCATCTTCAGGGATGGCTTTACTGCATTGATCTTTGTTTGCTGAGGAAACTTAGGATTTATCTTTAGTCCGCAATCATACGTCTGAATTTCCGAGTACGGCATTTTGTACAGATTCAGTGTTTTCTCATCGTCCTTTTCAATTGAATTTCCATCAGGCCTTGTGCAGATATCAGCTGACATCCAGGGTTCGTGTGACACGATGATCTGTCCGTCACCGGATATCACCACATCGAGTTCGAGGGTCGACACACCTAATTCAACAGCCCTGATGAAGGCGGGTAGGGTATTCTCCGGCATCAATCCGCGGCAACCGCGATGACCCTGGAGATCAAAGAATGTTTGTGCCATCATTTTGTTTCCGGAAAGGATTGTTGCCAGAATAAAAAGCCATGTAAGGATTGTGTTTTTCAAGAAAAAATTGGTTTTGAGCGTTATGAGACTCCTAAAGTAGAAAAAATTGAGGGATGAAATGTAAACTAGCAGCTAGCAGTTAGCAACCCGATAGCTGATAGCTGATAGCTGACACCTGATCCCTGATAGCTGACCCCCTTACTTCATTCTAACAACTTTCCTCACCTCCACCTCGCCGTTACAGATAAGCTGACAAAACATCAATCCTGTATGCAGTCCGATATCCTCAGATGAAATCTGTAAGCTATGCTCACCCTTTACCGAAAACATTTCCCTTGTATAAATTCTTGTTCCGGTGGCATCATACATATGGATGGTGACCAGGCGATCACTTGACAACTGAAACCGAATGGTGGTTTCATCAGCAAAGGGATTGGGTGAAATATTGAAGAATTCAACGTTTGTGTTATTTGAGCCTGGTTGCGCAAGGAAATTAACCTCAACGGGTATAGCTTCGTCTTCAGCATATATTTCAGATGAAAGGATCTCTCTAAGCTGATGAATGTTTCCTGCCAGAGGTTCATTTTTGGGTGAAACCAACGTAAGTTGAAATAAGATGTCTCCATTTTTAATGCTTACGGGCCATTCACTATGCCAACTCAACCGGAATGAACCATCAGGCTGCATAGAAATATGATCCTCCTTGACGTCAAGAGCACCATGTTCAATTCCCGTCAAATCAATGCCATTGAACTGCCATCCAAGTTGAAGCCCTGCGATGCTAAGAGCATCCATCGCTTTGATAACAATCGTAAATGGTACACCAGGCACGATGGTGTGATCATCAATGGACAGATTGAATAGTTCATTATTCCGGATTTCTAAGGTAGGATGTCCATCCAGACCGACGACATCATCATTGAGGTCGCCAATTTTAATGCCAAGGAAATCTGCTTGCGATGGTCCGCTTTGTAACGACTCAATATATTTTATTTCTACCAGTGAAGAAGGATCGGAACCCTCCATTGACTGTGGTAGGACGCCGAATCTCCAGCTTGTATTGCCCGGGAAGTAAGCAGTATAGCCAAGTAATGTTTTTCTCAGGGTGATGAGATCAAACACATTAACGATTCCATCACGATTGACGTCAGCAGCTACATATTGGTCAAGGGAGGCAAACGGCGTAATGCCCAACAAATGTTTCTGAATTAAAATCAAATCCAGGGTGCTCACACCATTTAAAAAATCCGTATTGTGAAATCCTCTTAGATAATAGCTCGATCCTGATTGGAGGTTAGCATATTGATATGCTCCAGTGTCTGTCAGTGGGGCAGGATTGAAGACAGAAAATGCGGCATTGTGTGATTGATGGATCTCTGCTATGGTTACATTTTTTCCTGACGTTGTTCGGACAACCCCATGCAAAAGTGGGCTTGCAGCAGGTTGGCGTACACAGCCACCACTTATGACAATATCTTCAAGATCCCAGGCAGCGACGGTAGCCCCGTTCCCCACAGGACAGTAGGGTAATAATTCAATACGAAAGACTGAATTTTCTACTACTTCAAATAAAGTGTCATCTGTAAAATCAAAATTATGAAACGACCATGCTAATGAAGTTGGTACCGCAGGATTATTAAAAATCTCTGTTCCGTTTTTCAGTATCCTGATGCCGAATAAAGTTGGGTAATTATTGGATCCTGTACCACCATCTATCCAGTCATAAGTCGACGGAGCTTTTTCATAAAATTCTATTCCGGTAAACTGAAAAATGGAATTTGGATCGGGTGTGATCGTTACTTCCATGATCACTGAGGCCTCATGCCCCGGTATCCAGTTGCAACCATTCAACGAACTCACGCACATCGCGATGGTGCTGTTCAGACCTGGCGTGCACGAATGTTTATTTTCCTGAGGAGGGGATCTATACAGATTGCCGGCTGTGACAGAGGCACAGGTTTCGATCGGAGGAAATATGGGTACGAATTCAGAATAATCCATATTGGTGCCATTGCTCATATAGGATGTGCAGCCATTGAGGTTATATACCACGAACGGATCGCAATTGACTAGGCGTAGATTAAGAATACGAATGCTATCGCATCCGGAGGCAAGTGAAAAAGTATCCATGTAGGTTCCGGCAAGGGTGTAACCTTCGAAGGATTCGCCCATGCAAATAGATTCGTCAATTGTTGTTTCTATAGCTCCGGATCCGGTACATGTATTTTCTGTTTGTAGTGAAGTATGTGAAGGGGAGACTTCAAGTGCAATGACTTCAGGCAGAAAAGTAAAGACAGTTGGTTCGATGTTATAAAAGACACCATCCACAATGGTCGTCACATCTATATCAATAGACTTGACAGCTAAACAGGAATTATCTACCAGGCCTTCGCTATCTGTCTTGACCAGAATCATATCCTTGCGGCCATCTTCTTGAGCATAGGCGGTAAAGTAAAGTGCGTTTTCCATACGTACCAGCTGAGTAGCGGCACCTCCATTGAAAAAAGTGTTGTCGTTTTCGGCAAAGTCATAAGTTCTGGCCCATAACACGTCGCCGGCATGATTGATTTTAAAGAGGAAGATATTACTTGGTCCTCTGTTTCTGCCCATGATGACAAATCCATCATCCGTAGCTATGATCTCGTCTGATACATCTGCTGTTCCGGGAAGCTGGTAATGCCTGAGCCATTCAACTTCACCTGTCAGGGTTGTTTTCTGAATAAACAATTGGTCATCGCTGACATCCGTACCATCAGGATCACCATGAAATGTCGAATAGATACTGTTCTGGTTTATGATCAGGTCTGATCCATAAAGCCGGGCAGTAACATTGCCTGGCCTGTGTCCAAGTTTTATCCATACAGGGAGTCCATCATCAGGATTCAATTGTGCCAGCATGTTTCGCATTTTTGAATTCGGCACACCATCCGTAAATCTTCCGGCAGCATACAAATCGCCATTGTGCAGGACGATGTCAAACATCGTTTGCGACGCTCCGAGATGATAATGTTTTGAAAAATTGGTATTCACAGCTCCAGTGGTGCGATCTATTTCAAGCAATTCGCTGTCATTGGGCGAAAAGGGATTATTGGACATCAGATAATTACCTCCTGGTCCTTTTTCAATCAACGTATTGCCATAGTTATTACTGTGACTTTTGTATTCATTGGCCCATAAGATTTGATTCTGTTCCGGGTCATATTTCATCACATAAACTTTGCCACCTATATCGGTATCCGTCATGCCTGAGATGACGATCATACCATCCGAATCAAGGATGACAGCGGCTACACGCTCAGGTTGTTTTTTTAGTATGTCAAATGTCCTTGACCATAGGATGTCCCCATCCGCATTCATTTTCATCAATAGGGTACTGTCGTTGACATAGCCTGCGGCATAAATGACGCTATTGGCTTCATCTACCGCTATGCTGTTTCCACCTTCAATAGATAGGGCAGAGCCTATTGTTTTTGCAAAAGTGGATGTACAGGATGTTTGAGCATCTGCTGAAATGATGATAGCTAAAAGAAGGGCTGGAATAATCAGGTATCGTTTTATCATTGGCTTGTTGGTTTAGAAATTGGTGTTTGTGTTGACTACAAGATATGAAAAAATAAATTATGGGTTAATTTAACATGTGTGATCGGGTGATCGGGTGATCTGTGATCTGTGATCGGGTGATCTGTGATCGAGGTGATTTTGATTTTTCCAGTACAGCTACAAGCTGTCTGAATGTGCTTCTGCTTTTTTGGACGATGAGCCGTAATTGGGATTTGAAGTGGACACTTCAAATAGCATGATGGTGCAGGGCCCTTTCGGGCTTTTTGATGCTCGTGCTTTTTTAATCGGTGATTCATCCTTTGCCTCAGCCTAGTTCCCGTCCTTTGCCTCAGCCTCAGCCTTCGCCTTTATCTCAGCCTTCTACTGCCGGGTACCGGCTAGAAGCGAATAAGATTTATCTTAGCCCCGACTAAAACGAAGCGATGAAAAAGATCTATGGTGGCAAATTGATACAGCCGTTAATGGCTACCGGGGTGTTCCTCTTGCTCAGTGTAATGTATTTCCTGCCCCAACTGCAGGGAAAAGTCATCCAACAATCTGATATTCTGTCTGTAAGGGGTATGAACCACGAGGCACTTGTTTGGAAAGAGAAGACCGGTCGTGTCATGCTCTGGACCAATTCCATGTTTGCCGGGATGCCGACCTACCAGATGAGTGCTCCTCAGAAAAACAATATGGTCAAGGTGATCAACAGTTTTCACCAGGCCTTTATTGAGCGCCCGATCGGGTACTTCTTTGCTGCTATGCTAGGGGTATACATCGTCCTTTTGTGCCTGGGAGCAGGTCATTGGGCTTCTATGTTGGGGGCCGTCGCCTTTGGATTTACCACCAATCAGATCAGCTTGTATGAGACAGGACACATGAGCAAATTTATGACCATTGTCTACAGCGCTTATCTTTTTGGGGGTACGATCCTTGCTTACCAAAAGAAATATATAGCCGCAGGGGTCCTTTTCGCTCTGGGTATGGGCCTGAGTTTGTACAACAACCACATACAAATGACCTATTACCTTGGTTTATTTCTGATCTTGTATGTGCTGATAGCCTTTGGTTTTGCAATCAAGCAAAAAGAAATACCGGCCTTTATAAGGGGGTCGGCAGTGCTGCTGGTGGGACTCATCTTAGCTATCGGAGCATCTGCATCCAAACTATGGACGACGCTCGAATTCAGCCATGACACCATGCGTGGAAAGCCTATCCTCGAGACACCGCTCGACAATACCAGTCCCGGCGCTACAAACGTGGATGGTCTCGACTGGGAATATGCCATGCAATGGAGCAATGGCCTTAAAGATGTAGTAGGCATTTTTATCCCGCGTGGTGCCGGAGGGAGTGGATCTGAGAGCCTCTCGGCCAATGCTGCAGTTATCAAAGATTTAAGATCAAAAGGTGTCACGCAGGAGATTCCCGTGCCATTATATTATGGTTCACTTCCCTTTACGTCCGGACCTTCTTATGTAGGCGCATCCGTTCTATTCCTTTTCGTTTTTGGACTCTTTTATATCCGCAGGTCTATTCGATTCTGGTTGGTGGGTATAGTCATCCTTACGATCTTGTTGTCGATGGGAAAACATTTTTCCATCCTTAACAGACTTCTATTCGATTATCTGCCGCTTTACAGCAAATTCAGAGCTCCCAGTTCTATTCTCAGTATCACAGCCTTGTTAATCCCGATAGGGGCAGCCCTGGGTCTTGGTGGATTTATGAGAGGGCATGAGAAGTCTTTTCAAAGGCCGATATGGATCGCTCTCGGCACAGTAGGTGGCTTATGTTTGTTGATTGCCTTACTAGGCCCTTCCCTAATGACTTTTGGCGGCGCCGGTGATGCAAGGCTAGGTGAAGCAGGCTGGAATATTGACGCCCTGATCAAAGACAGGAAATCAGCCCTCGTCGCTGATGCCTGGAGATCATTTATCTGGGTTTTATTATGCTCAGCCGTCATCTGGGTTTATCATCAAGGGAAAATTAAACAATGGTTATTACTTTCCGGTCTGGGTCTGTTTATCATCGCAGATCTCTGGGCTGTGGCACGCAGATATATTTCTCCGGCCGATTTTGTGCCTGAGCGTTCTGTCGAGGCGATATTTGAACCACGTCCTGTAGATAAACAAATCCTTCAGGATCCGGATATCCATTACAGGGTGCATGACATCACCACCAATCCGTTTACAACTTCGATGGCTTCGTACCATCATCGCACAATTGGTGGTTACAGTCCTGCAAAATTCCAACGCTTCCAGGATCTCATCGATCGATATATCCAGCAAGGCAATATGAATGTGTTGAGTATGCTCAATACAAAATATTTTATTGTCAATAATGCGGAGAACAATCCTGTAGTCCAGATCAATCAGCAAGCCCTGGGTAATGCCTGGTTTATTGAAACCATCAAAATGGTGAATACCAACCGGGAAGAACTCGATGCCATCGATTCAGTAGATCTTCGACTGACAACGTTTGTGCACAACGATTTTGAAAAAGAGGTAAAGGGTTTTGATCCTGTTAAAAACGGAACCATTACACTTACCTCGTACGCACCAGATGAATTGGTGTACAAAAGTTCTGCTCCTTCAGATCAGGTAGCCGTTTTCTCAGAGATGTATTATGGCCCTGACAAAGGTTGGCAGGCCTATATCGATGGTGTTAAAGCACCCCATTTCAGAGCCAATTATGCATTGCGTGCTATGAATGTCCCTCAGGGTGATCATGAGATCAAGTTTGTGTTTGAACCTAAATCATTTAAGATCGGTGAAATCATTTCACTCGTTTTTTCAATGTTCATTGTCCTGATATTATTCTTCGGCTTGTATAAGTGGCTTACAAAAGCAGAACCTACCGCACCGGTAGCCATTGCTGATCTCAGCCACAAGCCAAGTCATAGTGCAGTGCATGGAGATAGGAAGCTGTTGAGGAAAAAGAAGAAATAGGGAGATGGTTCGATTACGATTACCAAGCAAAAAAAATAATTGAGAATTGAGAATTGAGAATTGAGAGTTGAGAATTGGGAATTGAGAATTGAGAATTGAGAATCGAGAAGTGGCAGGTTGTGATGAGAAAGAATAAACAAAGTTAAAGCCCCTCGGTTACTGAGCGAAGTCGAAGTATCAGGGGATACAGGGGCAAAAAAAGAATATGATAACCTTTGGACTCATCGGATACGGGAAAATCGGCGAACGCCACGCTGAACATATCATTGCACACCCTGAGGCGGAGCTTCATAGTGTCTTTGATATCAAAGCAGATCGCCTCAATTTGTTCCGCAACCGGTTCAAGACCATTCGAACCTATGATTCACTTAAAGGCATTCTCCTTGATTCCGCGATAGATATTATCTCTGTTTGTACACCAAATGCTACCCATGCAGATATTGCCATTGCGGCCATGAAGGCGGGTAAGCATGTGCTCGTTGAAAAGCCTATGGCGATCAGCAAAGTCGATTGCGAAGGGATGATCCACATCGCACTTAAGACAGGTAAATCGCTTTTTGTAGTTAAGCAAAATCGGTTTAATCCTCCGGTACAGGCTGTTAAAAGATTAGTAGAGGAGAAGAAACTTGGAAAGATTTATTCCGTTGCTGTCAATTGTTATTGGAATAGAAATGACTGGTACTACAAATCGTCTGATTGGAAAGGCAAAAAGAAAATCGATGGGGGTACATTATTTACCCAGTTCAGTCATTTTATTGATGTCGTCTATTACCTCCTCGGGGATATGCAGATTTTACATGCACAGATGGCAAATGCAAGCCATCTCGGCACGATTGAGTTTGAAGACACTGGAGTTGTTTCTTTTTTACTCAAAGATTTCAATGCACCGGGTGTGCTGCATTATACGACTTCAGCGTTTCAACGAAATATGGAAGGTAGCATCACCATCTTCGCAGAAAATGCAACTATTAAGATTGGTGGCAAATACCTGAATACCATAGAGTACCAGTCAACCAATGGTTTTGATATCACGGAACTTCCATCCGGAGAAGGGCCAAATAATTATGGGGATTATGAAGGATCGATGTCCAATCATGATAAGGTCATTGACAATGTCATCCAAAGCCTGCAAGGCAAAGTAGAAATCATGACGAATGCTTATGATGGGCTAAAGACGGTAGAGATCATTGAAAACATCTACCAGGTCGCAGTTAATAATGGATCGTATTAAGATGAGTAATACGATTCACCCCACAGCTATATTAGAAGGAGATATTCGGCTCGGTCTTGGAAATGTAATAGGTCCTTACGCTGTGATACGTGGCAATGTGACCATTGGTGATAACAACTATATTGATACAGGTGTGACTATAGAGAATAGGGTAGTGATCGGAAACAACAATCACTGCTATGCGTATGCTGCAATCGGGGCATTAGGTGAGATGGGAGCCAAACGCGATCGCCTGGTACCGGAAGGATCTGTAGTGATTGGCAATGATGTGACCATACGAGAGTTTGTTTGTATTCATTCTCCGGTATATACTTTAGAGACGCGTATTCAAGACCATGTTTACCTGATGAACAAAAGTTATGTAGCGCATGATTGTGTAATCGGGCAGGGTAGTGTGTTGAGTGCAGGTGTTTTGCTGGGCGGTCGTGTGATGCTTGACGAGTATGTTACCATAGGGATAGGTGCTACGGTTCATCAGCGATGCCACATCGGTGCAGCTGCAATGATTGGGATGCAAACCCCAGTCACTAGAGACATTTTACCTTTTACGACAGTAGCAGGTAGTCCGGCACGTATTATTGGTTTCAATCGGAAAGGTGCGGAACGCTTTGACTTCGATACAATATGGATGGATGAGATGGAGTTACATTTCAAAAAGGATGTAACCATGTTGAATGGATCAAAGAATCCAATGATGATCACACTCAATGTATTCTTATCAAGTCATCCTGATAGCCTGACCAAGGTTAGAAATCGTTAAATATCCTTTCAACCATTCAATGCACACTCCTGGTGAAAACAATGATCCGCTGATGGGAAACCTGGAAAAGAAAAACTCAATGCCTGATATACCCCTCGTCGATCTTGTGGCGCAGTATCAGGCCATCAAACTGGAAATAGATGCAGCAATATTTTCTGTTGTAGAAAGTGGTCATTTTATTGGAGGTGAGACGCTGCGCCAATTTGCAGATCAATTTGCTGCCTTTTGCGGTGTCCCGTATTGTGTGCCTTGTGCTAATGGTACAGATGCCATTGAGATAGCGCTCAGCGCTCTAGGTATTGGCAAAGGCGATGAAGTCATTATTCCTGCGTTTTCTTTTGTGGCCACTCTGGAAGCAGTATGTAATGTAGGGGCAATACCTGTCTTGTGTGATATTGATCCACGCAGGTATACGATTGATCCATACAAAGCCATCGCTCTGGTCACGCCGTCAACTAAAGCAGTTATACCCGTTCACCTTTATGGCCAGGTCGCAGACATGGATCCATTGGTGGCTTTTGCGTCGGACAATAACATATTTATTATCGAAGATGCGGCACAGGCACATGGCGCAAAGTATAAAGGTAAAAATGCGGGAAACATTGGCGATATCAGTACGTTCAGCTTTTACCCGGGTAAAAATCTTGGTGCGTATGGTGATGCCGGAGCGATCACTACTAAAAGTGAATGGCTCTATACCAAATCGCTTAAAATGGCTAATCACGGACGTATCACCAAGTATGACCATGATATCGTTGGCCGCAACAGCAGGATGGATGCTTTGCAGGCTGCCATCCTTTCTGTTAAGCTAAGGCACATAGACGCATGGACTAAGAAACGCAGAGAAATTGCAGTCAGGTATCAAAGCCTCCTGGGAGGTGTTGCGCAAATACAACTGCCTTACGAATATGTTGATAGCCCTTGTGTGTATCATCTTTTTGTGATTCGTGTGGATGCCAGTGTCAGAGAGGATTTTAGAAAGTATCTTCAGGACAAGGGCATTGAAACAGGAATCCATTACCCTGTTTCATTATCAAAGTTGAAAGTCACGACGGATGTATTAAATATACGTATCGATTGCCCTGAATCAGAAAAGGCAAGCCTTGAAGTAGTTTCTTTACCGATCTATCCGGAGTTAACTGCGGATATGCAGGATTACATTTGCGAACATGTCATCAAATATTTTAATAAATAGCAACAAATCATTTTAAAGGATAGCCCCAAAGAAAGGGGAGATAGTGATATGGGTATAATTCAACGTCAAGGTCTCAAGTCAAGTATCATCAGCTACATTGGTGTAGCCATAGGGATCATCAGCACGATGTACATATATCCCAGCGCACTGGAGATCATAGGTTTGTTCCGTTCGTTGTTTGATGCATCTGTGCTCATCGGTATTGTCGTCATGATGGGAAGCAGTGTTTCTGCTGTTCGTTATTTTCCGAGGTATCAGGATTCGGCTACCGGTCATAGTGGATTGTTATCATGGTTGCTGCTCGTGTCAGGAATCGGATTTTTAATTTTCCTACTGGCCTATCCGGTAATGAACAAATGGATAGTAGCTTACATCTTCAATGATGAAAATCAGCGGTATGCCAATATGGTTTTTTATATCATCCCGCTAACATTTTTGTTAGCGCTGATCAACTTATTGTCGCGGTATATATCTAATTTCCGGCTCATCGCCATTCCTGCGGCGCTTGAGCAACTCACGATCAAGATTGCACTTCCGGTCATTGTCTTATGTTATCTGCAGGGATGGTTGTCCGTTGAAGGTGTGGTGATCAGTATTGTGGCCTCCTTCGCTTTTGCTGCCTTTGGCATGGTCTATTACCTCAGACATCTTGGCGAGTGGAAACTGACGAAACCATTGATTATAAAAGATAGACCTGCATTGAAAGAATATTCCTGGTATGCTTGGTTTGGAATTCTATCCGGCGTAGGAAGCCAGGTGGCTTTTAGGATAGATGGTCTGATGGTTTCTGCGATGATTCAGTTTCAGGCAGCAGGGGTGTATTCGATTTCCTGGGCACTTTCAGAAATAATCATCAAGCCTATGCGATCTCTTGCTAATATCGCAGCTCCACTTCTGGCAAAGCAGATTGAAGAAAACAAGATGAATGAAGTAAAGGAGATTTATCGCAAATCATCCCTTACGATGACGATCATCGGTGCAGGTTTGTTTTTTCTGATATGGACAGTATTACCCTATATCTTCCGGCTGATGCCTAATACAGAAGTGATGCAACAAGGCGCCTATGTTGTTTTCTTTCTAGGGATGGCACAGGTGTGGGACATGATGACTGGTGTCAATAATGAAATCATCTCGTATTCAAAATATTATCGGTTTACGCTTTATCTGACGTTGTTTCTTGCTGTGGTAAATGTGTTGACAAATCTTTTGCTTATTCCGATGTATGGCTTGGTTGGAGCTGCAATGGCTACATGTATATCCATGTTCATCTTTAATATCATTAAGCTTGTTTTTATCCAGATCAAATTTGGTTTTCATCCTTTTACAGCAAGCTTGATACCTGTGATCGCATTTGTAGTAGCCGCATGGTTGATCAGCAGCTTATTACCTGAGGTAGAGGCTAACATCATAAATCTGTTTTACAAGAGTGCAGTTTTTACCACTTTGTATGGATTTGCAATTTGGAGGTTTCGTATTTCACCAGATATCAATCATTGGATTAACCTGGGATGGAACAAAGGTCTTTCTATTTTCAGGAAAGGTGTAAGAAAGTGAGACAGTGAGAGTGTGAGAGTGTGAGACGGTAAGAGTGTAAGAGTGTAAGAGTGTAAGAAAGTAAGACAGTGAGATAGTGAGAGTGTGAGAGAGTAAGACGGTAAGACGGTAAGAGTGTAAGACAGTGAGAGTGTAAGACAGTGAGTGACCGCTAGGCTCAACTCCCTTGGACCGAGGCCGTAGGCGAAGGGCGTTGAGTTCTTTTTTAAATTGTTTACTGCGTTTCTGCCTGACATACATCGGTTTCTGTTATTGCGAGCAGAATTATACTTCGAGAATTAAGTTATATCCTGTACTTTCGTTTTCATTTATTTTGATGGTGAACTAGTAGAACCATTTTTTTTCATACTTCGACTACGCTCAGCACATCGCTTTTCATTTTTTTTTGGTTGGTGAGCATAGTCGAACCATCACTCTTCATTATTCATTTTTCTTTTTACTATGTCCTTTGAGCAGTTAAAAAAAGATATCAAAGCCGGATTGACCTATCCGCTTTATCTTCTCCACGGTGAGGAATCGTATCTCATTGATGAAGCGGCTGACTATCTCGAGCGGCATCTTCTACAGGATCATGAAAAGGCATTTGATCAGCAGATCCTGTATGGTATGGATTGTAATGCCCGGTATGTCATCGAGCAATTGCAACTTTTTCCCATGCTCGCCTCCCGTCGAGTCGTATTTGTGCGCGAGGCACAGCAGATGGAGGATATCAAGGATATGGAGTCTTATTTCAATAGACCAGCTCCCGGAAGTATTCTTGTCCTCTGTTTTAAAGGCAAGTCAATGGACAAGCGCCTCAAAGCGTATGATGCCATCAAGAAAAACGGTTTTATCATAGCCGCTGATCCGCTGAAAGAAAAAGACGTGCTTCCCTGGCTGATGAAGGCCGCAACAATTTTAAAATTAAAAATTGATGCAGATGCAGGAGAAGCCATGATTGAACTGATCGGGGAGGAAGTTTCCTTGCTGTATCCCGAGCTGACGAAGTTGGCTGTCAACCATGCCGGTGGAAATGCTATTTCAAAGACGGATATAATTGACCTGATCGGACTGAGTAGAGAGTACAATGTATTTGAACTCCAGAATGCACTAGAGTCGGGCAATGTCGTGAAGACCATGAGCATCGGAGCAAGAATGGCTGAACAAAAAGGATACAGTATTATTCCCCTGATTGCATTGCTCGCCGGATTTTACTCCAGAATTTACATCGTCAAATCCCTCGGAAGCACCACAGACGCTGCCATCGGCGAAGCCATTGGCAACAAATCCTCATTTTTCATCAACAAAAATAAATACGCAGCCAGAAAGTATTCCCTCGATACCATCGAAAAATGTATTGGCTGGTTACATGTCTACGATATGAAATCAAAAGGCTGGCTCTATAGCGGTGGCGATGATCGCGCGTTGACGATTGAGCTGCTCGATCGCCTTCTATTCCCTGATACCTATCCAGTGTTTGCAGAGAATTAATACTTCAGCTCCTGAATAGCAATCAGTAATTGTTCTTTATAAGTCAAGACCCCTTCAGTGGATTTAGGTGCAGAAAAGATAAATCCCCCAAAAACACAAATTCCCTCTTCTCATCATCGATTGTAAAACAATAATGATGACGACCATTACTCACCAGGGCATATGGGACCTTTAGTTGCATATTGTAATGCCCTACCTGGTCAAAAGTCATTTGATTGATGGGGATATCCGGAGCTTTAAATTCAACCAGTAAAACAGGAGATGTTGATTTGTCAAAGACCACCAGATCAAACCTACGTTGCACCCCATGGATCAAGAATGAACGCTCTACTGCAATTAGCTTTTTATTTAAAGACAACACGTCAATAAAATAAAGAATCCATAATTGCCTGACGATCTCTTCCGGCGTAGCACGAACATTCCTCCTCCGAACCGGATCAAAAACTATAGCTACCCCTTTTTCATCCTTGCTATATTTAAGTCCTTCTTGCAAAGAGAGGAGGTCGATGTGGGAAAGGGAGTTCAAGGATGTGAGTGGCGAATTGATAATTGATAATTGATAGCTTATAGGCTTATAGCTTATAGCTTATAGGCTTATAGCTTATAGGCTTATAGCAGACCGCTGATAGCTTCCTTCAAACAACAAATATAGTTTGGATGGCGAAGCCATCCAAATAAAAAACCGACGTTAAGCTTAAGTTTATTTAAGCTTGTGCGGCTGCAAGTTTAACTTGAGTGAAATAAAAGAGAATACGCCAACCTTCTACTAGCTCCTACCTCCTAGCTCCTACCTCCTAGTTCCTACCTCTTAGTTCCTACCTCTTATTTCCTTGTTCTTTGTTCCTTGTTCTTTGTTCCTTGTTCCATGCTCCTTGTTCCTTGCCCCGTCCAGATTTTTTTACAAAATCTGTCTCCCCTGTGTTTCTCCACCTCGTTGCTTTCAGCAACATGGCTCCGAAAACCCCGGGGTTAATAGTTCACGCGGCTAGTTGAAAATTTCCATGCTCCATGCTCCTTGTTCCATGCTCCTTGTTCCTTGTTCCTTGCTCCTTGCTCCATGCTCCATGCTCCATGCTCCTTGTTCCTACCTCCTATCTAGCCTCATCAATACAAAACAACTTTTTCCGCACGTATCTCCCCCTGATCTGTCTCTACCATCAAAAAATAAAATCCTGGAGGAAATGAAGACAGATCAATTGATAGTTGATTCTTGCCGATACTGAAATATTTCTTTTCCTTCAACATCGTTGAGCCTGTTGAATTGACTAGTGAGCAGCTTAGACCCATTGATTTTGTAAGTTCTATTTCTACCTGGAGAAATTCATCTGTAGGAACTGGATACACATTTAAACCACTTATTTTTTTTATGAGTGTGATGGATGAAACAGGATCAACCACAACAGTTATGGAATCAACTTTTTGGCAACCATTGCCTCCGGTAGCAGTGACGGTATAAGTTGTTGTTGTAGCTGGTGATACTTCGATTGTTCGTGTAGTTTCGCCCGTGCTCCAAAGAAATGAAATACTTCCCGCACCGGTAACAGAGAGCATTGAAACGCCTCCGATATCAATCGTATCCGGCATAACTGCGATATTGAAGTTGGGTTGCGGAAGTACATTAATAATCATTTCCACAATGGCACCTCCACCAGTACCATCTGTGATCGTCACTGAATAGGTCGTGGTGCTTGTTGGAAGTACTTTAATGAATGCAGTAGTCTCTCCGGTACTCCAGCGAAATTGAGATCCACCTGAAGCAGTAAGCGTGGTGGAGTCTCCTTGACAAATATCCTCATCGGACGCTTCAATGTTTGCATTAGGCAGGTTGTAACGTTGAATGCATTCATTGGCTATCGTATTGGAATATATATCTGCAGGAATAGTGCCGCAGCCACTGCATGGTGGTGGTATATAGGTGGAAGGAACCAAAAAGAAGCATATATCCGTGGCCAGATGGTCATTGCCTCCTCCCGTGTAATCTACGACCCATTGCCCATTGCAGAGCACAGGCACGGAGGGCATGGCGAAGGTAGGTTTGGTCCACCATCCCGAGCCAACCTTGATGTAAGTTGCTATGCTATAATCGCAAGTGTTGAGATAGTTGATGTGCCCTCTGATATCGTCAAAGCTTCCAGTCACCGGAATGTAATCTAATGTAAGCGTATCAAGTCCGATAAGTGGTGGTTCATTGCATTGCCAGGTGTTCACCGGATTGAGAAGCGGAGTAAACACAGAGTCCATATCGGGTTTGAGTGTTGCATCGCTAAAGAAAAGACCCCAGCCATCATCATTCAAAGGAATTTTCCAGGGCTCATCAAATGCTGCAAAAATCGTGACCTCAACACCAGTGGACTGACTCCATGTAAGTAATTCCCTGTGATAGCTGACAGCATTTGCAAAGGAGGGGATGGCATCACCTACGATCGGACCAGCTGTTTTCCATCCGGTTTCAGAGATGATGATTTGCTTGCCATCGGTGACGGGCATGAGCGATTGAAAAGCCTGATCAAACCATTGCAATGCGCATTCGACCGGCTGCCCGGCATAGTAGGGATATATATTCGGAAAGATAAAATCACAGGCGTCAGCCACTTCAGGATGCGCAATGAGATCTGTATAAACATCTGCTGTGGTGACAGGAATTGTAGGGCAAGCAGCCTTCACCTGTTCGATGTAGGCAATTAACTCAGCAGGGGTTAAAAAATTATTATATAACACTTCACCGCCTACGATCAGGTAATCGGCGTAACCTGCATTGGCTATTTCAATTCCTTTTGCAATCTGGATATTGTTGGACGCACTGTTAGGTCCCAGATAGATGCCGACCATTACATTGAATCCGCGCTCCTTCGCCAATTGAGGGATTTTTTCAAGTCCTCCTTCGGTACCGTAAGTTCTGATCCCTTCGACATAAGGCTGCAAACTATCCAGCAGCGCTTTAATCTGTGCTTCAGGAATGATGGCGTCTCCGGGACTTTGACCTGGATTGGTATAAGGCCCAAAATTGATCCATTTGAGTTTGACGATTTCGCTGGTCTGTTGGGCCGATACTATTGTACACGTCAACAACATTGCAAAAGATAAACATGTTAGAGTCAAGTGATGGCGTAACATATAGAAGGTTTGGTTTTAGATGGATGGTAACAATAACTATTGTGACAAACAAGCATTTGGAGCCTAGACGAAAGATACGAATTGAAAGGTATTAAGAGGGAGAAGAGGGAGAAGAGGCTTTTTAGAGGAGCATCTGTTCCATCGCTTGTCCTGTCAGCGGACAGCAGTTGGCAGTTGGCAGTTGGCAGTTGCCTCAGATTACAGATTACAGATCACAGATCACACACTAACACCCGCAAACGTATTTCCGACAAACTGCAATATCTCATCACGTACACGACGGACTTCGATATCCGATTCCATCAGCCATCCTTTGGACCAGCTGTGGATTACTTTGATACCAATTTTCTCCATGTCTTCCTGAAACTGCAGGTGCCAGAGGCTATTTTCAGGCCATGCTCCGGTAGGCCAGAAATCACGCATCAGGAGGACGAAAGGATTGTTAGGTTCAAGCAGACATTCGACAAAATAGTTTTCATCCGGATTGAGGCTGCGCTCCGAGATTTTATAAGGCATCGGAAGTTGATCCAATACAAGCCTGTCCAGTTCAGCACCTAGTAGGGAGATCACATTGACCCTGTGTGCGGAATAAATGCATGTTTGAGAGAGGAATGGAGCAAACTGCCGGGCAATATTAGTCAGGTATTTCAAGGCGGATGAATTCCTGTTTTGCGTCAACCTGAAATCAGTCAGCATCGAAGGCATATCGAGTCGTTCACTGATGTAGCGCTGATTAAAAGGAGCTTCGAACGAGAATACATCACAGCACATTTCCTGCACCTGGTTCCACTGAGGACCCATCGAAGGGTCTTTGGATTTGAGAAGGATATAATTTACGAGTTGCGGAGTTTCTTCATTTACAACAGGCATCATACTCAATGGTAAGAGTTGTATTGGATACCATTTGCTTCGTGCTTCAATGCTCATTTCAGTAAAAAACCGTTCTGCTTCTTCTGTATCTACGGAGGCTTTTCTGGAAGTTAATTTCCTAATCGCAGGAGCATATTCTTCACACATATGTGTGCGTCGCTGGCTGACTTCATTGAGAAACTCAGCGATGGAATGGAGGCGGATACGTTCGATGATCTCCTTCATGTTTTCATTCATCATCGCAGGCCACTCCACTTCAAGGGCATCGCCTGTCACGAGTTGCGTGATATACCACTCATCAAAGTAGGTGAGCCAGTCTGATACAGGAGTCAAATGCAGTGCCTGAACAATAGCTTTTGCATTTTCAGGAAACTGGTTTTGAAAACCAGCCCAGAAAAAATAATCTTCAAGGTGATGTTGTCTTTCGACGATAGCCGTGAGGGCAGCATTCACTTCGCGCAGACCTTCTGCGCTGCGATGTATGCTCAGCGCCTGGGATTCAAATCGTTTTTTGAAGTAGCCACTGATATTGACATTGTTGTACCATTTAAGTACATCCTCTTCCCACTCTTTTGTTTCTCCGCCCAGGCCTGTTTGCTCCGGAGCATTGTGGGAGTTGAGACGTTTGAGCTGACTACGGATATGCGTTTCGATGGTGTCTTTTGCACCAAACAAATCTCCTTTAAGCGTCTGCAGATAATCGATTGCTTCTGACAATGTCGGATTTTCCTTGCGTTCTGCAGGTATCGTCACCCATGGCTGTCCTGCTTCGATTTCAGCGAGCAATTCAAGATATTGAGTTTTGATAGCCTTACGATCCTGGCTGATCAATTTAGCTTTCCGGCTGATCTGTCCTTTGAGTTTATCTGCCAGCTGACTCATACTGCTTTCAAAAGAGAATGCATCACCATAGGTCAGGTGCAACTCTCTTGCATGCGAAAGCAATTTGTCAATCTTATTGACATAAATATTGATCTCACGGATCCAGTATGTTTTGACATAGTTGAAATAACGTAGCATCATCCAGTCAGCTCGCTTGAGCAGTTCCGTAGCCTGATCTGCCATCAGCGAGATGTACTGCATCACTTCACTCTTGACAAAATCAAGGGAGTGATTGACCAGCAGACTGACATCGAGGAGATCCATATACTCAAATCCATCCTGACGGAGTTTGTTGAGTTTGATATGGTGTTCGATTTTATTTCGTAACCTTTTGTATTCAGCGGGAGAGATTTCAAACATTGGCCTGCTCAGTCTGTAAAAGAGCGGGTTGACATTATGGTGATTGAAGAGGCCGGCAAATTTCTGGATCAGTTCATACCGATTAGTACCCGGCCATAATTCCTGGTGCAAAGAATCCCATGGCTTGCTGATCCTTGCGAAATCGCCTGAGAGTTTATACAGCTCAATATGATGGATGCTCTCAGCAGGAGAGAGTGGGTTGATGACGTTTTGCGGATTGTTCGACCTGAAGGTGGCAGGTGAATAAATGGTCCTGTCTATTTTGTTGAATGGATACGTGTTGAGTAAATCACGAATAGAAGTTTCATCATCATACCAGATCACTACAGGTTTACCTTGCAAAGCATCTGTCGCGGCCATCGAACCCAGCAAATGAAGATGATCTTCCTGCTGACTCCATATCCAGCGCTTGCGCGTACCTGGAGGGGTGACAAATAACTTGGCTTGCTGTGGGTTGAGGTGACTACCCAGTATAGTTGCAGTATTCATATGTAATGATCCTTGTTCTGCAAATATTATACTTTTTTATAATATGTAATAGGTTGATGCCAAAAAATATTACATATTTCTTTCCATAAAGGATTTCTGCTCTAATTCGCAGGTTCTACTATGCCTCCGCTGACTTTTTCTCCGTTTTTGTATTCATACTCTAACGTCACATTGCCACTTTCGTCATAATACTTGAAAAAACCGTCCTGTAATCCATTTTTATACTGGACTTCCTGTTTGAGTTTAAACGACCTATCGTCATATGTCCTGGCCGTACCTTCCAGTTTATCATTGACATAAAAGCGTTGATCAATTATTTTTCCAAACTTGTAAGCAGTCCAGGGACCGTCCAGTTTGCCTTGTTTGTAATTGAGCCGCAGATCCACCTGATTGCGAAACGACATCCGCATCGAAGTACCTTCCAGTAAACCTTTAACGTAATGATTGATCAATGCGATATCTCCTTCAGGGGTATACTGTATCCAGAGGCCTGTTTTTTTGCCATCTTCCACAAAGCCTTCAATCTGCACATTTCCTACCGCATCCAATTGCCTGGCGTATTGTGTATTGGTGCCGGGGATCGCTTCCATGAGCATATTAGCGAGGTCTCCCTCACCTTTGGTTGTTGCATCTCCGGTCTTCTGTGCACCTGGCGCGCAGGATGAGATGATGAGTGTTAATACACTAATAATGAGAAGTATATTATTCTTTTTTAATGAAATTTTAAGCATGGCTTTTATACATTTGATGGACGTGAATGAAAATAACAAGAATTGAGATTTTTATACTTTTGACTTCCTTTTTCAATATTGGATCTTTTATTCCAGGCTTGAAAAGTTTCACAAATTTCATAAAAAGAAAATGGATATTCTTATTGAAGGTTTGACAAAGACTTATGGTGGTCAAAAAGCAGTGGATAATATCTCCTTTGAAGTCCGCACAGGAGAGATTGTCGGATTCCTCGGACCCAATGGTGCCGGCAAAACCACCACCATGAAAATGATCACCCAGTTTATCGCTCCCGACTCAGGCCAGATCATCATCGGTGGCAAATCCATAGCAAAGCACCATATCAGAGGGTCGATCGGCTATCTGCCGGAAAACAATCCCCTCTATGAAGATATGCCTGTCATGGACTATCTCGCCTTCTGTGGTCAGCTGCAAGGAATCCGCCATGATCAATTGGTGCCCCGTATCAGGGAAATGATCGTCATGTGTGGCCTCCATGAAGAAAAGCATAAAAAGATCGGTGAGCTATCAAAAGGCTATCGACAAAGAGTCGGATTGGCCCAGGCCATGATCCATGACCCTGCCATATTGATCCTCGACGAACCTACCACCGGTCTTGACCCGAATCAGCGCGTTGAAATCAGGGAATTGATTAAAAGACTGGGTATGCACAAATCGGTTATCCTGTCCACCCATATTCTTCCCGAGGTTGAAGCTACCTGTGATAGAATACTGATTATCAACAAAGGACGTATAGTTGCCAATGGTACAGCCGAAACGCTTCGGTCTCAGGCAAGCGGAAAAAGTATCATTCTGGTGGATATCGAAGGAGCCCCTAGAAATCAAATAGAACAAGTCCTTCGACAGATGCCGGGAATCACGGGTGTCGGGCTGAGTCCGGATCATCGCCTGCTGGAAATAGAGTGCACAGACAGTCAGCAGACGGCAAGAAGTGTATATAAAATGTGCGTTGCCAATAACTGGATGCTCCTGCAGATGAGTCCGGTAGAGACCAGGCTTGAAGACATATTCCGAAACGTAACCCTGAATTAAAAGCAACTTACTATGAGAGCATCATGGATTATCGCCCGTAAGGAGCTTAACAGTTTTTTTGACTCATTGGTCGCCTATATACTGTTGATCGCTTTCCTTGGCTTCAGTGGTTTTTTTACCTGGCTATGGGGTAGTGATATTTTTTATCACAAACAAGCCAGTCTGAATACCTTTTTTAACGTGGCCCTCTGGTCACTGTTCTTTTTTATTCCGGCGATCACCATGCGCCAATTTGCGGAAGAAAAAAAATCAGGTACCATTGAATTGTTGCTGACCAAACGACTGACAGACCGACAATTGGTCGTTGGAAAGTTTCTTGCATGTCTCATGCTGGTGATCATAGCCCTGGCTTTTACATTACCTTATTATATTTCTGTGGCGAGGCTAGGGAATATTGATCACGGAAGCACGATAACAGGATACCTGGGATTGATCCTGATGAGTGGAGCGTATATAGCTATCGGATTACTTGCTTCTTCATTGACCAATAATCAGATCGTCGCCTTCCTGATAGCATTGCTCACCGGGGTCGTATTCCAGTTTATTCTTGGATCAGTTGGCTCCGGACAATCCGGATGGATAGGAAGTCTACTCACAGACCTGAGTATCCCACATCATTATGAATCAATGTCTCGCGGCGTGATCGATACCAAGGATGTTATTTATTTCCTGGCCCTGACCTTTCTGGGGTTGATGGTCACTGAAGTGGTGATCTCTAAACGAAAATAACCATGAAACAGGATAGAAGATTATCAACATTACTACTGATCGGCATTGTAGCCGTGGTCTTTTTATTGTCACGTCAGTATTTCCTCAGGCTTGATCTGACGGAAGACAAACAATTCACGATGAGTAAAGCCACGAAGACCATATTGCGTGGACTTGAAGATCCAGTAGATGTCAAAGCTTATTTCTCTGACAATCTTCCTGCTGATCTTGAACGTGTGCGAACAGATTTTGAAAACCTGCTGGTGGAATATAACAACATCTCTAAAGGCAAGGTCAATTTTCGCTTTATCAATCCGGCAGAAAGCCCTGAGGTTGAACAAGAAGCGGGTCAGAATGGCATACAACCCATGCTTATCAATGTGCGGGAAAAAGATGAGTCTTCGCAAAAGAAGGCTTTTATGGGTGCGGTCATTGAATATGGTGATCAGAAAGAGGTTATCCCTTTTATTGGCCAGGGATCTGCGATGGAATATGATCTCACTACAGCTATCAAAAAAATATCTGTCAAGGACAAACCTTCGCTGGGTATTATCCAAGGCCATGGCGAGCCTCAACCTCAACAGATGATTCAAGCAATGCAAGCGTTGAGTGTCATCTACAATATAGAGAGCCTAAACCTTGCAGCGGAACCAACGATTCCACAACGTTATCAGGCGGTGCTTTTGGTCAGCCCGATTGATTCCATGCCCTATGGTCAGTTTGCACAGCTCAATGAATATCTCTCTAAGGGCGGCAAGATTATAGCCGCTATCAATGCAGTCAATGGTGATCTCTCTACTGCATCAGGTACGGCTACGCCACACAATGTCCTTCAATGGCTTGCCTCGCTTGGGGTCACGATAGAACCTAGTTTTGTCATCGATGCTACCTGTGCGAAAGTAACTGTTCAGCAACAGCGTTCTGGCTTTTTCAATTTTGCATCCCAGATTAATTTCCCGTATCTACCATTGATCAGTTCGTTTCCGGAGCATCCGGCGACGAAGGGCCTTGATGCTGTAATCATGCAGTTTGCCAGTCCCATTACATTTTCGGCTGGGGCGGAAGGATCCTTTTTGCCTATCGTAACGACGTCAGAGAAAGCAGGGACTCAGGCAGCCCCGCTTACCTTTGATGTGCAGCGACAGTGGACACAAGCTGATTTTCCACAGTCTAAAATAGTCTTGGGTGGTGTTGTAGAAGGTGTCCAGGGCAATGCCGATGCAAAACTTGTTGTTTTTTCTGACAGCGACTTTTTTGTATCCGAACGAGGTGATGCTAATCCGGACAATATCAATCTGATCGTCAACACCGTAGAGTGGCTTTGTGACAAATCAGGCTTAGCAGAGCTGCGTACTAAAGGCGTTGTCTACAGACCGATTAAAGAACTTGAAGAAGGAGAGCGCAGTGTTATTAAATATACCAACTTCCTTCTTCCATTATTGCTTGTAGGTGTCGTTGGATTGTGGCGCTCGCAGCGAAATCGTAATATGCGTATCCGTCGAATGGAAGAAAAGTATGTTTAACACCTTGGCCATCAAATCATGAACAACCGTAAACTCATCATCATCTTTATCGCTTGCCTGGCGCTTTTATTTGCAGGTAAATTTTTCAGGGGAAAACGCACTGCTTCTTTCGACCCCGTGATTGTAGCTTTTGATACCACCAGTCTTGATCGGATTCAATTCATTTCAGGTGGTCCTGTAAAAGAAGAGTTTGACTTAAAAAGAATCGGGACTACATGGGAGGCGAGACAAGGTGAATTAAAAGCTACCGTGGATTCGAATGCCCTCAGAGCGATATTGGGTCCGCTTGCTCATCTGAATGCAAAAAGGGTGGTGACCAGTGAAACGGCTAAATATCCCGAATATGAAATTGATGATGCGCAGGCCTCCAAATTGGTGGTCTGGCAAGGAAATAAAAAACTGGCTGAACTGATGATCGGAGGTTTTCGATTTGACCAAGAGGCGCGAACGGCTTCGACCTATGTACGGAAGGCGGATAAGCCGGATGTTTATCTCATTGATGGATTTGCTGGTATAGGACTTAAAGCAAGATTTGATCAGTTCAGAGATAAAAAAATTTTCAAAGCCGAGGTCACTGATCTCACTTCTATTGAATGGATGAATGCAACAGGTAGTAAACAAACCATTGTGAAAGATGATGGTGCCTGGTATTATGCGGGGATGGAAGCAGTCGATACCACAGCGTTTGAAAACTATCTAAGCGGCTTAGTCAATGCAAAGGGTTCCACATTCAGTGATTTAACTTCGACACAAGGTCTTCCATTAGCAGAGAAGTTGACCTTAAGTGGTAATACGATGACAGAACCTACCATCCTTAGTGTTTATCATCAACAGGACAGCATCAGTCCGTTTTTGATTCATTCGACAGCTAATCCTGAAGCACTTTTTACTTCGGATTCTGTAGGCTTGTACAAAAGAATATTTACTGATCTCCGGCAATTCTGGCCAGATGGTCAATAAAGACATTGCCAGACAATTTAGTCTCCTCGCCAGCCTCATGGAATTGTATGGAGAGAATGCTTTCAAGGCAAAAGCATATTCGGCGGCCTATCTGGCTATCCGGAAGTGGGAGAAACCTTTGGCAGAAATGGATGCCCAAGATCTCGATGCCATACCCGGGATAGGATCGTCTGTCATTTCAAAAATCAAGGAGCTACTCTCCACCGGGAAAATGGAGGTACTTGAAAAGTTAAAGGAGAAAACACCTGAAGGCATTCAGCAATTACTTTCCATTAAAGGCCTTGGACCAAAGAAGGTAGGCGTGTTTTGGGAGGCATTGAAAATTGAATCCCCGGCTGAGCTATTGTATGCCTGTACTGAAAACCGACTTATCAAACTTCCGGGTTTCGGTTTAAAAACACAGCAGGACCTTCAACAAAAAATTACATACTTCCTCGATTCGCAAGACAGCTATCTGTATGGAAATATCGAAGAGGAGCTAGGATTGATTTTGCAAAAGATAAAAAAGACTTTGCCCGGATATCAAATGGAGTGGGTGGGAGAGTTTGCCACGAAGACACCTGTCATCAGCAAACTTGCAATGCTTGTAGCTCCGGAAATAAATTCAGATCAACTGTTATCCATTCCGGGTATGGCAATCATACAGGACACGGCTGAAGATGTATTTGAAATAGAATACGAAGAGCGATTAAAGATGTCTATTCATACCTGCCCCAACAGTGAGTTTGCTGCGCACTGGTCCATGCATACGATGTATGAAGGGTTGTATGAAAAACTGGCTGAGCAGGATGAATTTGGACAAGGTGCAGCTATTGATGAGATACTTGCCCGTGCCGGCTTTGAAGGATTACCTGTTGAATTATTGGACAGAGAGGAAATTGAAAACTATCCCACTACCTATTGGAAAGATCTGGTGGATGAAGATGATATAAAAGGGATCATACATAATCACAGCACCTATAGTGATGGAATGAATTCGCTTGAAGAAATGGCTGTGCATGTTCGTGATCAGGGGTATCAATATTTCGCGATTTGTGATCATAGTCGGAGTGCTTTTTATGCTAGCGGTCTTTCAGTGGAGCGGGTATTGGAGCAGTTGGACGAGATCGACAGGATCAATGAAAAAATGGCTCCCTTCAAAGTTTTCAAAGGCATCGAATCGGATATACTTGGGGATGGTTCGTTGGACTATGAAGACGAGGTCTTAGCCAAGTTTGATCTGGTCGTTGCTTCCATCCACAGTAATCTTCGGATGGATGAGGCAAAAGCTATGTCGAGACTGATTACCGCTATTGAAAATCCATATACGCGCATATTAGGCCATCCAACAGGGCGACTATTGCTGGCTCGTCAGGGATACCCTATCAATCACCGCAAGGTAATTGATGCCTGTGCTGCAAATGGGGTCGCTATTGAACTCAATGCAAATCCATTGCGACTTGATATTGATTACACGTGGATGGACTACTGTATGGAGAAGGAAGTGTTGGTAGCTATCAATCCGGATGCACACAGCAGAGCACAGGTTGCCTATGTCAAATATGGGATTTTTGCAGCTAGGAAAGGGGGGCTGAAAGTGGAATCGTGTCTTAATGCGTCTTCGTTGGAGGAGTTTGGGAAGTGGTTGAAGAGGTGAGATGAAATCCGTGAGATGAAATCCGTGAGATGAAAGACTCGAGGCGTGGGTCGCCTCAAGGAGATGCATTACAGATCGTAAAATAGGAAGCCTGCTATTGTAAGGTCAATTAGTAAAAAAAAAGTATGGTGAAAAATTCGATCTCAAGTAGTCAAACCTTACATCATGCCTACTGCCTTCACGAAATATGTGAAGAGGAAGGGTAGTGTCAGCCAGAACCATTCCGGGCTAAAGATCAGCAGACCCACACAAGCTGCAGCGGCAACCAGGGTGATCAGCCAATAGAGCCTTTTGTTTTCCTTTTGTTCGTTGTTTATCTCTGTTTCCATGAGTCGTTTTTGTAGGCTGCAAACATAAGATTTCTTTGCCATATGGGCAAAGTTTTAGGCGGAGGCTAAGGAGGCGAAAGAGGCTGAAGAGGCGAAAGAGGCGAAAGAGGCGAAAGAGGCTGAAGAGGCTGAAGAGGCTGAAGGGCGGAAAAGGCAGAACGGGGAAAGAGGCTGAAGGCGCGAAAGAGGCAGAACGGCGGAAAAGGCAGAAAAGGCGAAAGAAATGACCTTTATGGCGGAGAGGGCTAAAAGTAAAATACAGCGGGTCCCTACTCCTTACTCCTTACTCCCTGCTCCCTGCTCCCTGCTCCCTGCCCCGTCCAGATTTTTTTACAAAATCTGTCTCCCCTGTGTTCCTCCACATCGTTGCTTTCAGCAACATGGCTCCGAAAACCCCGGGGTTAATAGTTCACGCTGATAGTTGAAAATTTCCACTGTTCCTTGTTCCTTGCTCCTGTTCCCTGCTCTCTGCTCCTTGCCCCGTCCAGATTTTTTTACAAAATCTGTCTCCCCTGTGTTCCTCCACTTCGTTGCTTTCAGCAACATGGCTCCGAAAACCCCGGGGTTAATAGTTCACGCTGATAGTTGAAAATT
>JBBRDL010000029.1:0-32747 GCA_038203965.1 Chitinophagales bacterium
CAATATGATCTATTTTCCTGATGACAGCACGACAATAGTGTATGCAGCAAACAGTAATTATGGCAAAATAGATGACTTCATCTCCACACAATCCGCTATCTCAACTATCATTGAGGCGGTAAAGTGAAATCAGCTGTCAGCCATAAGCTATAAGCCATAAGCTAACAGTCACTCATGGATCTCTCCATCAATTGACTGATGACTGTTTACTTCTCCTCGCTCCTCGCTCCTTGCTCCTTGCTCCTTGCTCCTCGCTCCTTGCTCCTCGCTCCTTGCTCCTTGCTCCTCGCTCCTCGCTCCTTGCTCCTTGATCCTCGCTCCTCGCTCCTTGCTCCTTGCTACGTGTCATAGCCTAAAATCTGTAACATTTCATTCGGTCGCTGCTCCGGCCGCCAGAGGGTGTCAATGAAATTTCCTTTTTCATCTCTGTCTACAAGGATATGTTGTGGCGATGGGATAAGGCAATGTTTAATCCCACCATATCCACTGATAGCATCTTGGTAAGCTCCGGTATGGAAGAACCCAATATATAATGGCTCTGGATCATCATTCGTAAAAGTGGGCAGGAAAACCTGTTGATTGAGATCTTCAAAGTTGTAATAATCCGAATGGTCACAACTTATACCACCGATATGTACGCGCGCAAAATCATTGTTCCATTTGTTGACGGGCAATAGAATAAAGCGTTCATTCAATGCCCATGAATCAGGGATTGTATTCATCAAACTGTTATCAATGAGATACCAGAGCTCTGAATCATTTTGTTGCTTTTGCTCCAAGACGGTAAAGATAGTTGCACCGCTTTCACCAACAGTATATTTACCAAACTCCGTGTATATATCCGGATGTTCGATTCCTTCCTGGTCACAGGTGGCTTTGATGTTGCTGATGATCTCATCCACCATGTATTTATAATCATACTCAAAGGAGAGATTGTTGCTGATCGGAAACCCGCCACCAATATTAATAGACTTGAGGCTAGGGCAGATCTTTTTGAGTTCTGCAAAAATTTTAAGTGCTTTTTTAAACTCACCCCAATAATAAAGCGTGTCACGAATTCCGGTGTCCACAAACAAGTGAAGCATGGTCACCTGTACTCTCTTTTTACGGGCGATTTTCTCTTTATAATATTTGATCACCTCGGTCGGGCGTATCCCGAGCCTCGAAGTATAATAAGCTGATTGTGGCTCTTGTTCAATCGCTACACGAATGCCAATTTTGAGATTGCCTTTAATGCGTTCGAGCAGTTGGTCCAGTTCCATGGTATTGTCGAGTACCGGGATCGAATTTTCAAAACCCATCTCGTGCAGCTGGGCTATTCCATCCAGATACCGCTCTGTTTTGTATCCGTTATGGACAAGATTGATCGACATGTCAATGTTCCCGCTTCGGTATAAACTGACGATGAGGTCTATGTCAAAAGCAGAAGATGTCTCGAGGTCGACGTCGTATTCAAGCGCTTTTTTGATGACATGGCTGAAGTGACAACACTTCGTGCAATAGCAATACCGATATTTTCCCTGGTATTGCTGGGTCTTCATAGACCGGTTAAACCAGTTTTTTGCTTTTTTTATCTGATCACCAATTTTGGGCAGATACGTCAGCTTGAAGGGAGTTCCGTATTTGTCTATCAGGTATTTAAGTGAAATACCGTGAAAACTTAAATCTCCATTGTGCAGATCAAATCCTTCTTGGGGGAAGTAATAGGTCTGCTGAATGAGGTCAAAGTAACTGTTCTTCATTGTTTAGGTAAAGCAGTCGGAGGACTATGACATCCGGCTGGGTCAAAAATATGAAAATCGACGGTGCCGGATAGGTTTAATTATCAGGGTAAATTACCTGTGGTGGCTGGATAATAATTGATCCATTCACTCCAGCTTCCCGGGTAGAGTCTTGCGGCACGCCCTGTCGCCAATTTATAGGCAAGAATATTATGACAGGCTGTAACACCCGACCCGCAGTAAAAAACTGGAGGATCAGTTTTATCCGAAACCAAAATTTCAAATTTTTTAACCAGGAAATCCATTGGTTTCCAAAACCCATCCTCATCGGTATTGTCTTTAAATGGAATGCAGATCGCACCACTGATATGGCCTGCCACCGGATCAATAGGTTCTGATTGACCCATATATCGGATATGTTCGCGGCTGTCAATCACCAATTCATTTCCTAATGCCACTTTCTCTTTAGGTACTATCCAATCTTCTTTAAGATGAAATGCAAAATCACCCTTTTTCGGAGGAGGCCATTGATTATCCGATGCATGTCCACTTGCATGCCATGCTTTAAAACCTCCGTTGAGCAAAGCCACCTTGTCATGTCCCAGCCAATTGAGTAGCCACCATGCACGGGAAGCATAAATCCCATGATCCTGATCATAGACGATCACCTGACTTTCATTATTCAAGCCAGCAGCGATCAACGTTGATGCGAAAACCTCCGGATCGGGAAGTGGATGTCGTCCCGTAACGCCTTTAATCACCGGAGAGGATAAGTCAAATCCGATATCCAAAAAATAGGCACTCGGAATATGATGACGGAGATAGTCTTTTCTGCCTATGGAAAAATCAGAAAGTGCATAACTACAATCAAGGATCACCGGATTCGAAACGGAAAGAAGGGCTGCGAGCTCGGTAACATCGATGATTGTGTGATATGCCATAGAGATTATTTGTTTTTTGACGTGGTGAGGTGTTCGATAATCTGGGCGGTATGATCAGCAGAATCAACCGGGTGAATGACTGCTTCAAAAATGCCATCAGCATCAATCACAAATGTGGTTCGATGCACCGCATCACTGGTTCGTCCCATAAATTCTTTCTCCCCATAGATATCAAAAAGTTTGGCGAGTGCATTTCCTTCATCTGCAATCAACGGAAATGGAAAGGTATACTTGAGAATAAATTTTGTATGTTTTTTCTGGCTGTCTTCACTCACACCATAGATGGAGTACCCTTTGTCGCTGAGCACACCAAAATGATCTCTGATGTTGCACGCCTCTTTGGTACAGGTTTCGGAGCCGTCATGGTTGTAGAAAAATAGGATATACTTTTTGCTTTTCAGTTGATCACTTGTGATGGTTGAACCATCGTGAAGTGTTGCCTTAAAAGATGGAGCAGCTTGTCCGGGTTCCCAGCGGGATGTCCATGTCCGGCGCATTTTCTTACATTTTTGTTACGCTACAAAGTAAACGATTTTTCCAGGACAGCTTCATTCCCGCGGTCATCCGTTACTTTCAGGATGAGCTGATGATCTCCGGCTGGAATGCGACCGTCAAAGGTGTGCGTAAGTATGCCGGATTTTCCATCAAGAGACATTAGTATCCATTGACCATCGACCCAGGCATCATATAAAAGATCCCTTCCCCTGTCTCTAATCCTGAAATTGTCAGATATCTTAAAGGCCATTCTGCTCCAGCCTGTCATTTTAGATCCAAAATGCAGCGTAGATATATAAGGAGCAATGGTATCGACCATAATCGTATACGTGCTGAGCTGTCTGACGCCCGTTGTCAGGTTATTTCCTACCCAGTTTGCTCCGCAATTGACGATGCTTCCGTCAGGTTCGCAACGGGCGATAAATGCTTTATCCCGCAGTGCTGTTGGTACGGCTAATCCTTCAATGTTCACATCAAAGAAATAATGTATCGGCACATCGACAGGAGATATAGAAAAATGCGGACTGAAGCTCCCTAAGCCATCAGCCGGCATAGTTTCAATATTTATACCGGTTTTTTCATAAAACGAACCCATAGGCCAAACAACTTGTATCCCAGGTTTGGATAACACACATACCTGTCCCGGCTCAGCTACAGTCTGGTAGGGTAGTGCAGAGGGCATTTTTGGCAACATCGTTATATTACGTATGACATCAAACGAAAGGGTTGAAATATTTCCGTTGAAATCAGCCACTTCAAGTAAGACCCTTCTTGGTTGTTCAGGATTGAGATGGATCATCCCCTGGTCAACACCTGTGTAATAGATAGGCAGTTTATTTCCTTCAAGCGAATGACAACGGTGAAAAAATCTGTTTTCATTTACTTTTTGCTTGTAATCAATATGAGCATTCATATACCGCGTTTGCTCAAATGGTATTTCGTCAAGCGTAAAAGCAAAGGAAGGATCTTCATCCACTTTGCATTGGATACTATAGATTCCATTTTGATTAGATGCACCATCATGTGTGTCATAGGCTCTTAATGCGAAAGACGCTCTTGCGGAAGCAAGCTCAATGGGGGTTTCAAATTTGTATTGACCTGATGATTGATATTTTGGTTGCATTACTTTTGAGGAAATCACTTTCCCTGTGGCATCATATTCATAGACAATAAGCTGCTGCACGACTGGTGTTTTTTTGTCTTCTACCCTAAAACCAAAGTGGAGAGGATTGACCGGTACCTGACCCTTTGTATGTCTTACTTCAAAATGCAGATGCGGACCAAAGGAACTACCTGTGTTCCCCATATTGCCAATTTTTTCTCCTTGTTGAAGCGTAAATCGGTCTTTTTCAGGATATAAATCGATTTCAAAAGTCTCTGCTTTGTATTGTTCTTCTTGCACATACTGAGTGAGCTCTGGTGAGAACTGATCAAGATGGGCATATACGGTGGTAAATCCATTTGGATGTTCCATGTAGATGACATTGCCATAGCCAAATTCTTCCATTTTGATTCTGCTGACAAAACCATCATAAGATGCATACACCGGATCTCCGGAAAGTCCTTTTTCCGATTTAATATCAAGGCCGGCATGAAAGTGGTTTGTTCGCAGTTCACCGAAGGTGCCGGATAATTTTATTTCGCGGTTGACAGGAGAGATAAACTCACCAGTCGGGTATTTACCTGCATGCTCTGACATAGAGACAAACAGTATACTAACCATGAATAAGACATAAAATTTCATAAGCTTTTTTAAGATTCAGTCTGAGTTGTTGACTTTGCTATCAGCGCTTTCATCATTTGTTCTATGCGGAAGCCAGCTCCGAATATCGATAGCGTATTTACTTCAGGATGGCTAAAGGCATTTTTTAACTCATCCTTTATAATCTGGTGATTCATAAGTAGTTGATTGGCTGTGATACCGAGGGACCATCGAAGCCAGAATTCTTTTTGACTTCTTCTTTCTTCTTCCTTGTTAGTGTTAGCAGACCAGATATCACGATATAAACGAAGAATGGTTAAGATATCGTCTATACCTTCACCTTCTACAGCAGAACAAGTGACTATTTTCACTTCCCACTCTTTTCGGAGAGCGGGAAAATAGTGCAGTGCTGATTGGTATTGATTCTTAGCCAATCTGGCCAAATCCGTCATAGCTCCGTCTGCCTTATTGACGATGACGATATCAGCAAGTTCAGTGATTCCACGTTTGATACCTTGCAGTTCATCGCCTCCTCCCGGTTGAACCACCAGGATAAACCCGTCAGTAAATTGCCACGCTGTGTGTTCGGACTGTCCGACACCAACAGTTTCTACAAAGATTAAATCATAACCAACTGCAGCCAGAAGGGTAATCATTTCAAAAGTCCTTCGTCCCATACCTCCGAGCACTGGCCCTGCTGGGCTTGATCGTATAAAAGCTGAAGAGGAGGTAGAAAGTCCGTTCATCCTGGATTTATCACCAAGGATGCTACCATGGCTTAACGAACTGCTCGGATCAATCGTGATGACACCAATTTTGTGGCCTTCAGAAATGGCTTTTAAACCCAGTGTTTCGATTAATGTACTTTTTCCAACACCAGGTGCCCCGCTGATGGCAAAACGAATCGAAGGATCGTTTTCCAAGAGTCGCTGCTCGCATAATTCGAGCAGATGTATTGCAACTTTCCGGTCCTCATCTCGCTCACTCTCGACCAAAGTCATAGCTTGTCCAAGGGCAACGCGGTCACCATTGATCATTTTTTGATAGAGATGGCTGATGTTTTGATCCATAGTAAAATCCAAAGAAAATTGAAGCAGACAAATATATAATTATTTTCATAATTGTAGATTGTTGATAACCAATAATTTAAAATGTTAATAGTGTTAACTTAAAATGTTAATGAGCGAATGAGGACACCTTAACGCTTCTATAATAGCATGCAGGATGTAAAGCGGGTTTATTTGTCAAGTAGAGTAATTTATGAAGGTGGGCGGACTCTATTTTAGTGAATCACCGCCATTGTGGCAGAAATTCATCACATCCAACCGCCCACCTTTATTCTTTTTTGAATAACATCTCCCAAATCCTATTCGTCATTTGTTTGGTGTGATAATCTATAGCATAAGCCCCAGCCAATGGATCGGTTCCTCTATACATACCACTCTCCAGTTCAAGCAGATGATGAATATTCCGGTTTATCCTCTTATAAAACGCCTGACTTGTCGGCTGGGTAGAAGGATGAATGCATATCGAGTGCGTGCCACAGAGGGAAGCTGCCAAACTTGACATAGAAGCCCTGATTAAAAAATGATCAGGCTGTTCAGTGGCCTCCGGTATAATGTGACATTCGAGATACTGATTGGCATGATCTGTATTAGTAGCTGAAAAGTGGGCTTTAAGATTTTGCCAAAGAAGGTGCAAAACGCTGGTCTGAAGAATATGTTTGAAATAGGTCTGATCAGCTTCAAGCACCAGTGTGCATTGGTTAAAAAAAGCTTCTGCGGGTAATTCATTTCCGATCCAGATGGCCAGGTCATCCATAACCCTTTGAAATGTTTTGGTCGTTTCAATATCCCATATGCCTGATGAAGGAATCCTGTAGACTAACCGAATTAATTTAATTCCGTCGGTTCTTTGCTTTATTTGTTCAACGATAGAGGAGAAAGGGTACGAAAGGTCATTCCTTTCTATCCTGGTGAGAACAGGAATCCCGTCATTTTCCTGAAGGGTTTGATGGTCATTCGATTTACTTAAAGGTAAATGGATGGAGACAGACACCATTTCCAAAAAAACACCTTTTAAATACTCTTTGATAATGCTTTTACTGACAACATCAGTCTTAAGAATGATCGATTGTACCCCGTACTGAAGCGACTCTAGTATTTGATGATTGACCGCATCAGGAGACAGCGCATCTGCTTCAATCCATTCGGCGATTTTTGGAGGCTGGGTAAATAAATAATCAGGCAAGCATACGATTTCATTGATTACATCATCCTTATGCACAAAGGGGATCAAGGGAGCCCCCTGCCACCATTCTGAATAGGTTGACTCCACAGGTCTTTGTCTGAGATCTTTTTCGATCTGTCTGATCCACTCTTCTTTCGAAACCGGGCCAAATGTATATTCCCACTCCTTCATGATGTGGACAATATTAGGCATATCCCGGGAAAGAATAAAAAGTTCTTCATTGGCTCTGCGGTAACTTTTTTAGATACCCTATTTGCCTTTGTTGGAGTTTGCCCCGATATAGAGGGGATTACACATCCAATAACCTTTTGCGCGAAGGCCTTATCTTTAGGCTATGAGTTCTGTGCTTAAACCTATATATCTCGATTATCACGCCACTACACCGGTAGATCCGCGCGTACTTGAATCCATGATGCCTTGGTTTACGGAACATTTTGGCAATCCGGCCAGTCGTTCGCATTCGTTTGGCTGGCAGGCTAGCGAGGCAGTGGAGATAGCACGCGGCCAAGTCGCAGCATTATTGTTTACAGACCATCAGAATATCATTTTCACTTCAGGTGCCACTGAGGGGCTCAATTTGGCCATTAAGGGTCTCGCAGGATCATCTGGGCCTGACAAAAAACATATTATCTCAGTTGCCACAGAACATCATGCCGTACTTGACTCGCTACAGTGGCTCGAACGTAAAGGTTATGAGATCTCATTGCTTCCAGTGGCCAAGGACGGTCTTTTAGATCCTGTGCTGCTTAAAATGGCTATTCGTAAGGATACCACAATGGTCATTGTCATGTGGGCAAACAACGAAACGGGTGTTACTCAGGACATGAAATCGATAGGTGCTATATGCAAGGAAGCAGGCATCCCTTTGATCAGCGACGCCACACAGGCGGTCGGAAAGATTGAAGTTGACCCTGCGGAGCATGGAGTAGATATCATCGCGTTCTCTGCGCACAAAATCTATGGACCAAAGGGCGTTGGTGCTCTATACATTAATCCTTTATTGAAGACAAAACCCGCTGCATTGATTCATGGTGGAGGACATGAAAGAGGATACAGATCTGGCACTTTAAACGTTCCCGGCATTATTGGTCTCGGCACAGCAGCCCATTTACGTCAACTTGGAAAAGATACAAATAACAAAGCCATCCGTAACTACCGGGATCAATTCGAAAGTTTAATCCTGTCTTCACTGGAAGAAGTAAGGATTAATGGTAATAAGGAGCATAGACTTTCAACTGTTTCAAATCTTAGAGTCAAATATGTGGATAGTCAGGCTGTGATGACCAGGTTCCGATCCCGCCTTGCGATATCTTCCGGATCAGCCTGCAGTTCAATAAATCCCGAACCTTCGCATGTTTTACTGGCCATGGGTTTGACAGTAGCTGAAGCAAAAGGATCATTTAGAATTAGCCTGGGTATCCCAACAACATTGGAGGAGATCGAAAAGGCTGCTGAATTACTGATAGAGTCGATTCAAGAGGAAAGATCACAAAGCCCTGTCTGGCAGATGTTTAAATCAGGGATAGACCTTTCTTGAAAGGAGAGGGGAGCTAAACTATTCCACGCAGGAACTTGTTATATTTGCACTTTGTAGCATTGGACGGAATTTATTGTTTACTGAAGTATAAATTCATCACCCATTCTATCCTTAATTATTAATCATTAAATCATACAATCATAGTGCTGTTTGTTGCTGATAGTGCCAAGGAAAAGATTCTGGAAATTCTGGGAAGTGAAAATAAATCATTGACAGATTATTTCGTCCGTGTGAGCGTCACGAGTGGGGGCTGTTCAGGTCTTAGTTACAAACTTGATTTTGACAATGACCTGAAGCCGACCGACCAGGTTTTTGAGGACAAGGGCATACGTATGGTCACCGATCTCCGCAGTTTCCTATACGTGCATAATACTATGCTTGAGTTCACCGGTGGACTGGATGGTAAGGGGTTTTACTTTAGTAATCCAAATGCATCACGCACGTGTGCTTGTGGAGAGAGTTTTTCAGTATAACGAATATCCTGGTTTGGAAATAACTTAGTATTCCAACAAACTCTTTACGGAAGAAATCACTTTTCCTACAGACAATATCATTTCTTTCTCCAGTACCTCATTCAACGGTACCGCAGGCATATCAATCGAACCAATCGTCCGCACCGGTGCATCAAGTGATGTCCAGCAATGCTCCTGGATACGCGCAGCAATGGTCTGTGCGAAAGAGTTAGATAGCGTATCTTCTGTGATTACGAGGCATCGACCGTGCTTTTTGACGGTAGCATAAATTAGTTCTTCATCTAATGGAACAAGGCTCCTCAGATCAAGTATGGTGATACGACCCTCAAATTCTTTTGCAGCTTTCAATGCCCAATGGACGCCCATTCCATAAGTAACAATGCACAGGGCCTCACCTTGCGCTAGTATTTCTGCATCTGCCTCAAGCGTTATCCGTCCCACTCCAAGGGGAATAATATATGCTTCATCAGGCATAGGACTTTTAGCGGTTTCTGTATTTGGTACTTTACTCCAGTAAAGGCCTTTATGTTCAAAGATGACTACAGGATTAGGATCATAATAAGCCGCTTTCATTAAGCCTTTCAGATCTGCACCATTACTTGGATAGACTACTTTCAATCCTTTGATATTACACACCACAGTCTCTACACTCGATGAATGATAAGGTCCGCCGCTTCCGTAAGCACCAATGGGCACACGCAGGATCATACTCACAGGCCATTTGCCTTTAGACAGATAACAGGAGCGACTCACCTCTGTGAATAACTGATTTAGTCCTGGCCATATATAATCTGCAAATTGAACTTCAACAATAGGTTTCAAGCCAACTGCAGACATCCCGACTGTTGATCCAACGATAAAGGCTTCCTGAATTGGTGTATTGAATACTCGGTCATCACCAAATTTCTGCGCCAATGTTGCAGCTTCTCTGAATACACCACCAAGTCTTCTGCCAACATCCTGACCATACAGCACACATTCAGGATGACGGCGCATTAATTCTTCAATCGCGATTAAAGCACAATCCACCATGACTTTTACTTCAGCACCTTCAGGTTGCCTGATCCCAACTTCAGTGGTTATAGGCGTTGGTGCAAATGCATGGGTGTAAAGATCTGACGGTATTGGATCAACAGCAGCACGAGCCCGCTCAAAGTCAGCTGTAACAACCTCTATAGCTTTTGTTTCAATACGTTTAAGCTGTAATGGCGACCACCCTTCCATCAGCATTAATTTTTGAAGCTTAGGATAGGGATCTTGTTGTTTGTCTTCCTCAAGATCATCACGATACCATTCCATCCGAACTCCGGAAGTGTGGTGATTGAGTAGTGGGACTTTTGCATGGACAAGAAATGGCCTGCGTTCTTTACGGATAAGACTGATCACTTCAGAAATAGTGTCATAGCATTGTCTAAAATCCGTACCATCTATACTTCTTGTCTCTATGCCTACAAATCCTTTTGCATATTGAGCCGCATTCATTGCCCTTGTTTCCGCAGCATTCGCAGAAATATCCCACTCATTGTCCTGCACAAGGTAGAGGATCGGCAATTTTTTTAGGGCAGCCATCTGAAAAGCTTCGGCGACTTCACCTTCAGTGACAGATGCGTCACCTAGTGAACAGACTACGATTGGAGGCTGCTTCCACTTTCCGATTTTCCGGTGTTCCTGATAGGCTATACCCATGGCAATGCCTGTCGTGGGAATGGCTTGCATTCCAGTGGCAGAGGACTGATGTGGGATTTTTGGTTTGTCATCTTCTTTTAGACTCGGATGACAATAATAGGTTCTGCCTCCGGAGAAAGGATCATCCTTTTTGGCCATTAATTGAAGCATGAGATCATAAGGTTTCATGCCAATAGAAAGCATCATGGCATCATCCCGATAGTATGCTGACAACCAATCATCCGGAGTAAGCTGCAGACCTAATGCTATCTGTATTGCTTCGTGGCCTCTTGAGGTGGCGTGTACATATTTAGCCACTTCCTTAAAGTTGGCTTCAAAATGTTCGGTCATGGCTTTGGCTGTAGCCATCAAATGGAATGCCTTTTCAAGCACATTGTTCCAGGATGTTGAGGTGACTGCAGTGACTTTCAGTTTCCTGCGCTTCTCCGTAGTAGACTTACGTTTGCTGATCGGGGTCGAAGTATTCTTTTCCTTTGCCATGATAGCCGGCAAAGATAGAGATTGAAATTTGCTCCCTCCATCCCGACACATTTTAAGATAGGTTGGGGTTATCTTTATGCCTCAATTGTAAACACTATGGATGATTATAATGGCCTCATCGCCAAAGTGCAACGTTATCAAATTGTACTCGCAAATACTAAAACCTACCGTGAACGCTGGAAAAGTCAGCTCAAGCCATTGATTGTTAGCGAGTTGGAGAATATGCTGAAAGTAACAGGTCTACAGGGCACGATTGAGTCCTCAGACAAAGTAAGGCATCTCGAATATGTAATCTTATCGCTTGGAGCTGAGGAAAGCGGTATTTCAGAAATCATCAATGACAAGACCGATAAGCCTTTGATCAAGCAAAATGGCTCACTTGTATATCAACAGCTATACAACGGGAAGATCCAGGTGATGATAGGATATCCCTTTATCGAAGGTTTCGGAGAACCACGCCCTGCCAAGATTATAGCTATCTATCGGCCGGAAGAAGTCAAAACACCTTTTATTGTAAGGCACATGGAAGATTTTATCAAAGAGATCACCTTGTGGGAGGACTACGACGATGATGACCAGGTCGCTTCAAAGATTGGTTTTAATGTCCAAAACCTGGTTCCACCCAAATCGCCTACGTCAGAAGGATAATCCAATGTCTTTATTTCACCATCATCCTTAAGGGTAAGTAGATCTCATGGTTTTCTTTGTTCAGAAAATCAGGACGGAAGAAAAGTAGCCCAAAATGAAAACAATTTACACTCTGCGTCACTTCAGGTAATGCGATCAGTTTTTTCCATCCGGAGTTCATGTCCGTTGACCAATGTATATCATCCACGACAATAATCGTATTTGGATGAAGACGCTCTTTTAAGCTAGTAAAGTAAGTAAGCAGTGCAGATGCAGTATGATGCCCATCAAGAAATAGAAGATCAGGTGTTTCTTTTCCGGAAGCAGTTTTAGAAATGTATTGATCAAAAGAAGTTGTATAAAGTTCAATATTCTTTAAGCCCAGCTCATTAAATACTATTGCAGCTCTTTTTGCAACTTCCGGATCACCTTCGACCGTATGAATCAATGCATCTGGGGCTCCTGAGGAGAGGTACGAGGTAGATATGCCAAGCGAAGTGCCAAATTCCAGGATGTGTCCGGGCTTCATAAAAGCTGCTAGCCGGAACAGAAACCTACATTGAAACGGCATGCTTAACGCATTTTTTGCAATAGCAGAAATGCTCGCTGTCGCTGCGTTATCAAGCAATACAGACCCTGCGCCAAAATCCTTTCGGCTGATCATCTCCTCCGAAGCAATTAACGCTTTACGTTGCTTTTCGATTTGTTTAAAAGTCGTTGATCCATTTCGTTCATCGCAGCAATAGGTAAAAAGATCGAACAAGAATGGTGAATGAAAAGCACTCCATCGCTTTGACCTAAAAAGATGATTAAAAAATTGTACGCCTGTTGAAACGCTGCCCATGGAGGCAAAGTACATACTAGTTTTTCATTTAGGTGTATTCGGGGCTATTTCAAGTGACCAACTGCCTCTTAAACCTTTACTGACCTGCGTGTCTCTTCCGCGACACTATTTAGCCTGTTTTATTCGATCGGGAATGTTACATTTGTTGGGTTTCCAGTACATTTTAAACCAAAATCTATGCGAACTCATTTAATGCCTCTGTTTTTCATTGTTTCTTTGATCACTGCGGCAAATGGCCAGGTACAATTTGCCAATCGGAATGATTTACTTGCAGAGAAAGATCAGCACAGCGCGGTGCCTGTAGGGATTGCGGATATGAATGGGGACGGACTTGATGATATTGTTACGCTTAATGGAGGTACTGACCTTTTTATCCAATATCAGACACCCGATCCATCCCGCCCTTTTATACGATATTCGGTGCCTCGTTTTATTGATAATGGCGAACAGAATGACATCTGTATCGCGGATTACAATAATGATGGGGCCAATGACATTTTGGCTGTTGGCTCCTATGACAGGGTCAAAGTTTTGTACAGCATCCCCTATACCTATACATTTAACCTCACCCATATCGTTGTGACGCCTTTCTTTTCGCAAGGAGCTTCGGCAGGTGATTTCAATCATGATGGCTGGGTAGATGTAGTCCTGCTCAACGACAATGGGTTGAATTATACCTTGATGAATGATGGTGCCGGTAACCTAATCAAGCAGGATCTTTTCGATTTTGTGACTGTGCCAGCTTCAGATAATTCAGGAAACTATGGATCTGTGTATACTGATTTTGATATGGATGGTGATGTTGATTTTTATATAGCAAAATGCCGACAGGGAGTCAATAATCCGGCGGATCCGCGGCGTATAAATGCCTTGTTTGTCAATGATGGATCTGGAAATTACACGCAGAATGCCGCTACCTATGGATTGGCAAACGGTCGTCAAACATGGACCGCTGATTTCGGCGATATGGACAATGATGGTGACCTCGATTGTTTTATGACTCAACATGATGTCATAAGTGAATTATATGAAAATATTAATAATGATACATTTATCAATATCACACCTTCCTCAGGGTTAAATATCGGGGGTGTTCCATTACAAGGTATGTTTAGGGATTTTGATAATGATGGATTTCAGGATATTCTTGTGAGTGGTGATCGTGTCGATTATTATCATAACAATGGGGATAAAACATTCGCCAAAATGGAACCCTTCAATGCTGTCATTTTTGGAACTTTTGCCCTCGGCGATCTCAATCAGGACGGGTTTACGGATGTATATGCATCAACGGTTATCCCTTTTAATAATCCGGATCCATCGCGTGATGATATTTTGTTTTTAAATGAAACGAACGACAATCATTATTTAGGATTGACCTTAAAAGATACCGTTGGAAACCCATCTGCAATTGGTGCCATGGCTTTGCTTTATGGGCCTTGGGGTATACAAGTCAGAGAAGTAAGAGGTGGCGAACAATATGGCGTGTCCAGTGGCCACAGCATTATCTTCGGACTTGGAGACCAGACATCTTATGATAGCCTTGTCATTCGATGGGCTGATGGAACGAGGGAGCAGTATAATCAATTCAGCGTTGACAATACATGGACGCTTACAAGGGGCGGCTGCTCGAATCAACCGCTTGCACTTTTGGATCCTTTAGCCGTTTTGTGCGATAATGACTCTTTGATCGTTTGGCTAGATTCAGCATTGTCACTCGTTGAATGGAGTGATGGTTCACAAGCAGATTCCCTCAAAATAACCAAGGAGGGAATTTATTATGCTACACTGTTATCAGACGATGGTTGTCTTGTAAAAACAACGCCATTGGAGGTCAGTGTTGATCCTGATACGATTAAACCAGTCGTGACCTATATCGGTAATCCTCAACTATGTAACGGAGAAAGTGCATTGCTTTCATTACCGTCAGCGCAATCTTATCAATGGTCATCCGGTGAAACAACGCAGACCATTGAAGCTACGCAAACAGGGGATTATTATGCGCTTGTAGAAGGTTTTTGTAAAGTACTGGAATCTGATACGATACATTTGGATTTCTTCCTTCCGGATATGCCTGTCGTCACGAATGACACTTTCCTTCCCGGAGAGTCTGCTGTACTTACTGCCACTGGAGATAGTATCCAATGGTTTGCAGATCCATTTGGAGCTTTCTGGATTGGAAATGGAAACAATTTTCAACTGGACAACCTTACCGATACCACGACGATCTATGCCATGAATTTTTCCTCCATTGATGGGCAGGACTTTCAGGTTGGGCCGACCGGACATCAGGGTAACACCAAATACAATGCAGCTTTTGTCAACGGTGGGTTGTTGTTTGAAGTCCATGAAGAAATAACCCTGCACCAGATCACAGTCAGCACCGATTCAGCCGGTATACGAACGATTGATATCAATAATGGAAATGAATTCTATGTCGAATATGAAATAGATCTTAGCCCAGGCACCTCAGTCATAGATCTTGAGGTAACCCTGGCTCCTGGCTCCTGGACTATCACTACTAAAACAGATATCAACAACCAGGTTTTTGGAACGAACAGCCCATATCTTTGGAGGTCATCCGAAGGTGTTGACTATCCTTATGAGATTCCAGGAGTTATGACCATCACCAATTCTACCTTCGGGGAAGACTTCTATTACTATTTCTATGATTGGAAGGTTTCTACCACAGATAAATACTGCAATTCGGAATTGGTTCCAGCGACTGCGGTACTTGATCTCGGTACTGCTACGAATGAACAGGTACTTCATTCCCAAGCGCTTGTTATAACCCCAAATCCAACAGAAGGCAGTTGCACGGTTGCTATTCGCACGGAAGGGTTGGTCGATTTGGAGCTGATGCAGTCAGATGGTGTTCGGTTATTTTCTCAAAAAGATGTGGACTTCAAGCAGCAAGGAATTCAACTGGATTTGTCATCGTATCCATCCGGGATGTACATTATCAGGGCTGTTCAAAATGGTAAAGCGATTACACAAAAAGTAATAAAACTATAACATAACGAAGGGCTTAATAGAGACCAGGCGTTTTTGATCATATAAAGCAAAATAAAAAACGCCTGGTGTCATGCCTTGATGTAATAGAATGGTTTCCTGCAAGTCACCTGATTGGATGGTCAGACCATTGAGATCAATAATCTGATATTGTAATGTGCCTTTTGCAGGATACTGTCCGGATACATGAATACGTAAGACTTTTCCATCTACAGGATTAGGCGAAAGTGTAAATACCGAAAAAACATCAATTGGGGATACGGATGTTGTCGAAAGATCAATGCTATCGATGGTCAATTGATTGATAACTTCATGATGTCGGTTATATCCTTCATACATGTTTTTGAATTGACCTACTAATTCCAATGTATCATTTGCAAACAAGTCTGCCATCCATCTGGATGGCAAGGTCTGATAATGTAATGCAACGGTAAGATCAGCCATGCCTTTATTTCCATCGAGCGGAATGCGATATTCTATTTTATCCAGCCCATTAGTGCTTTCATCGGCATAGTCAGGGTCTACATTTGCATTGCCCCAGATCGCCACTGTGTCATAGGAGGCGTGATCTGTCCTGAAGCCGAGCGGAAGCAGCCTGTTGTCTTTTAAAGGTTCAAATGCAGCATTAAGGCGAGTGGTAAGATGGCCCTGCAGATCAGACATGACCATCTCATAGATCTGTACGTCATCCGTCGAAGTCGAAACTTCGTGATGTGGTTCAAAAGGATGATCTCTTCCGACAATATTGCCATCCTGGTCCAATGAGCCATTGGAATAATATACTTCTTTGCTAAGGCGGTCACATAAGGTCACTTGTAGCCAGGCTAAACGGCTGGGATAGCCTGAAGGGAGTTTATGGCCCGTTTTATTCTTTATGATAATGGACAAATACATTGTATCGCCATAGATATACATGGACGGTACACTGACCTCCGCTGCTTTTGATAGACTGATCCGGTTATTTTCAATCGATTCATCCCATGCATGACTACCCTCTGGCTGAGGTATATTTAGCTCTTCCTTGTATTCCCTCATCATTTCCAGCATGGCAGTATTGGCGCCAAAAAACTGGTGTAACCCATAAGGTTCCCGCTCTTCGAGAGCTGCAAAATCCGTGGCGATAATGACCCCATCCTCGATAAATGGCATATGACAAGTCTGGCACTCTTTGCCCTGCAAGGAATAAATGGAGTTTAGCCACTCATGATACGTAGCCTGTTCGACAAAAAAATCTCCTGATGGACTGCCATCCGGTTTCAACGTCTCTGTAATCAGTGTATGACAACTTGCACAAACGCCACTGCTGTAGATGTGATCAGAAAACTCAGGTTCAAAATCAACATAGATTTGCATCGGACCTTTAAATGGATTGGGATAATGGCCGTACAATACGCGATTTGTATCAAGGGTATAGTTGCCTGAAAAATTACGTCCCAAGTCATTTGCAGGCTGCTGATGGCATGCACTGCATGAAACACCATCAAGGCCAAGGCTGTCCCCCAACATCATTTCAAAGGAATAGAGATGGCCATTTCGTCGAGCTTCAAAACTGCCTAATGGTGCATGGCATTTGAGACAACTGGTTTCAATTGCTTGCTGTGCAGTAGGGTATAGATTGACCTCATGAGCCATTGTGGCTCTCCAAAAAGGGTCCCTCGCGGATAAACCCATCATACTGATCTGCCAGTCATCAAAGATGCTGACATCGTTGCCATCTCCATCCACTAAAGCCAGGCCGGTTTCATCCACACCATGACACCCACTGCAATGAGAAGAATGGGCCACTTTTTGTTCCGGAGGCACCGGATCTCTTCCCTGACCAAAAGGATTAATGGGGGAGGTTAGCGCAAGAAACACTACAGAAACTGCAAGGCAGCAAAAGAACCCGATTTTTATCACGGCTTAAAATTACTTTTTTTACCCGGGACACCATACCAGGCTGATTAAACATCTATTTATGTCGCGAAAATGCTTTTATTTGGGAAATCATCTCTTTATACTATTTTAGCAATCTCATTAGACACGTCCAAAACGTTTTGTGTTGAAAATGAAAAACCAATAATGAAAAAAATTCTTTATCCGACGGATTTCTCCGATACGGCGGAAAATGCGTTCATCTTCGCCCTGCAGATAGCTGATCATCTGGGCGCCTCCATCATCACCATACATGCTTTCGACAAACCCGATATCAGTGACTTCAATCTGCCTGGTGTACTGAGAGAGGTCTATGATTCAATCGATCTTGAGGAATTTGAAAGTTATGAAGATGAGATACCGGTTCTAAGAGATATCGCTGCAGACAACGGGTATTACCATGTGCCAATGGTCCATGTCTTAGAAGAAGGCGCCCCTGTTTCAGCCATTCTGCGCACGGCCAACAAAAACAAAGCTGACCTTATCGTTATGGGCGCAACTGGTGCAGGCATGATGGAAGCATTCTTTTTTGGTACGATTTCAGGCAAAGTCATGGAGGAAGCTCATTGTCCGGTCATAGTTGTTCCCACGGCTGCAGAATTTGATGGCCTTATCGATCACATTGGCGTCGCCACCAATTTTACCAAAGAGGATGCCCTCCTTATAGAAGCGCTGCGGAAATTTCGGAATTCGATGGGCAGTCACCTTCATGTCATCCATATTGACAACTCAACTGAGGGCGATGGTGCTCAGAAAATGAAGAGCTACTTTGAGCCATGGCAAAACGATAAAAAAATGACTTCACATTGTATTGTCCATAAAGATGTCAATCAGGGACTTGAGGACTGCATGAAGGAGAAACAAATTGACCTTCTTGCTATGTTGTCTGAACGGCGCTCATGGTTTGACGAAATCTTTGACAAAAACAGGGCTAAAGAATTATCCTATCAAAAATCCATTCCCTTGATGGTCTTCCAACTCGAGACGTTGAATGGGAAAGGAACTTGATAAAACCTTAAGCAGAAGCGACCCAGAAGGAAGACAATTATTTGCTCGATTCCCGTATTGCTTTAAACTCAGACCCTGGCTTCCATTTAGGCCAGTCCTGGTTATTACCCAGTTCTATTGCTATCTGCATAAATAGATCACTATCCTGCATGATTCCTCCGAGTTCAAAGGTGACTGAGTCATATTCGTCAGCGGGCAAGTGATACGCAGTGGTACGGTATTCATCTGACTTCTCTTTAGCATATTCTATCCCTTTTGTCCGATGGTCATGGCTGCCTTTAGCATATAAGGCAGGGATGCCGATTTTTGCAAAATTAAAATGATCAGATCTGAAAAAATATCCCTTTTCGGGCTCCTGGTCAGGTAGGATATATCTGTTCTGTTTTTCAGCCCATCGTGCCGCGTAGGTTTCCAATTCACTCTGGCCATAACCAATGACACTAAGATCATTCATTTCCCCATACGTAGCCATCCCGTCAATATTTAGATTCGCCACGGTTTTTGCTGGCGGGAAAACCGGGTTTGCAGCATAATAAGCCGAACCAAGAAGTCCCTGCTCTTCAGCGGTAACCCAGAGAAATACAATGCTTCGCTTATAAGGTCCTTCCTTCATTATTTTCTCCGCAATACCCAGAAGTGCTGCACTTCCTGTAGCATTGTCCCTGGCTCCGTTGTAGATAGAATCACCATCCACGACAGCACCAATACCAAGGTGGTCCCAATGAGCAGAAAATATGATGTACTCGTCTTTCTGATCTGTTCCGGGAATCATGGCGATTACATTCTTTGACACATTTTCCCTGATGTCATTGGTGATACTCGCAGTAACAGTATAAGGCAATGGAATAGCCTTAAATCCCGGCTTCCGGGCAGCCATCATGGATTGTTGAAGATCCAGGTCGGCAGAACTAAAAATTTCCTTAGCGGCGTCAAGAGATATCCAGCCTTGCATTTCACAAGGAGTGTACCCCTTTGACTTAAGATTGAGTTTAGCTCCGCCGCCGGCGCCTTGGACAACAGCCCATGGATACCCTGCCATGCTCGTTTCATGAATAATCATAATGGCAGCAGCCCCCTGTCGTGCAGCTTCTTCATATTTGTAGGTCCATCGGCCATAATATGTCATAGTGCTTCCCTTGAAAAAAGTACTGTCTTCACTACCTAGTCCTGGATCATTGACCAGCACAAGGGCTGTTTTTCCTTTCATATCAAGACCTTCATAGTCATTCCATCCATATTCTGGTGCCACAATTCCATAACCGCAGAAGACCAATTCCGAATCTGTAAGATTGATTGCTTCCACCGGACGTTCTGTAAATGCCACATACTGATCCCGTAATTTTAACGTCACGCTTTTTACTCCATTCAACTCCATGGTCGTTGATGGATGGCCATTGATTTCAATCAATGGCACATCTTGGGTATAGGAATCATCATTGCCTGGGGCAAGTCCGATTTTTTTTACTTCTTCCATCAGATAAGCAAGTGTTTTCTCTTCACCAGAAGTAAAAGGCTTCCTGCCTTCAAATGCATCGGAAGAGAGCGCAATGATATGTTTTCGAATGGTTTCCTCGGAGATAGAACCTGAGGTATTAGTGTTTTCTTTGCAGGAACTCAGCGCAAGAATATAAATCATGAATAGGCTGATCAGTCTCATATATTTGTAGCAATTTAAAACGAAGGTAAACAAAGCAATTATCAGTATTGAACTTAATGCAATGATTGATCATGACCTATAAGCAGACCATTAATTTCCTTTTTACTTCCTTGCCGATGTTTCAACGCATTGGTGATGCGGCTATTAAAAAGGATCTCACCAATATCCGTTTATTATGCGAAATGCTTGGTCAGCCACAAAATTCTTTTCCTGCGATTCACATCGCAGGAACTAATGGAAAAGGAAGCACATCACACATGCTTGCTTCAGTATTCCAGGCTTCCGGCAAAAAAGTCGGGCTATACACTTCACCTCATTACATTGATTTCAGGGAGCGAATAAAAATCAACGGGGAAATGATAGGGGAGAAGGAAGTGATCCAATTTGTCAAAACGTACCGTGACAGATGGGCTTCAATCCAACCATCCTTTTTTGAAATTACAGTAGCATTGGCGTTTGATTATTTCCGGAAAGAAAAAGTGGATATCGCGATCATTGAAACCGGACTCGGAGGAAGATTGGATTCAACTAATATTATCAATCCGCTTATGTCTGTGATTACCAATATTGGGTTTGATCATATGCAGATGTTGGGCCATACACTACCAGAGATTGCCAGTGAAAAAGCAGGTATCATTAAGTATCAGGTACCTGTGGTAATAGGAGAATGGAAGCAAGAAACAGCCACTGTCTTTAAACATAAGGCCTTGCGTGAGGCCGCTCCGATCCATTTTGCTTCAAAGCACCTTAAAGTTGAACATCTTCAGATTTTACCAACCAAACATAAGTTTAAAGTCAGCACCAGAGCAGGAATGACCTGGATAAGGGCCTTGTCTTCAGATCTTACAGGGCCCTACCAGCAACAAAATATCAGGACGGTACTGGAAGCCATGTATCTATGGAATCAATATTATCCATCCCAAAAGATTCCAATAAAGCATATTCAGACCGGGCTCGCCAATGTCAAAAAATCAACCAATATGATTGGCAGATGGATGGTCATCAGTGAAAAGCCGCTGGTCATTACAGATGCAGCGCACAATCAGCATGGCATGCAGGCTATGTTGCCGGGATTATTACAACTGGAGGTGCAGCATCGCCACTTTGTCCTTGGATTTGTAACGGACAAGGATATCACCAAAATCCTTTCAATGTTTCCTAAGGATGGACACTACTATTGGTGCTCTCCTGACATTCCCAGAGGAAAGCCTTCTGAAGACCTGAAGTTGGCCGGAAGAGAGGTGAACCTTCGTGGTGAAGCATTTAAAAGCGTAATGAACGCCTATAAAAGAGCACTGGCGTCCGCTGGGAAAGCTGATTTGGTTTTTGTTGGTGGCAGTAGTTACGTAGTAGGAGATTTTCTAACAGGTCTCCAAAAGGAACATAAAAAAAATAGCCTGTGTACCCAAGGTAAACAGGCTATTTAAAGAAGGGTGGTAGATCGGGGTCGAACCGACGACCTCTAGAACCACAATCTAGCGCTCTAACCAGCTGAGCTACAACCACCATCTATCCGTTTTACGTCTAAATAGTTGTAAAACGGATGGCAAAGATAATTTTTCTTTAATTGGCAACAGGTGTTTTTTCAATTTTAAAGGTCCTTGAAACCGGATTGAGCGGAGCATTTACTAATTGTCCTGCGGAATCTAATAAGCTCATTTTGATCGTATTATCCCCTTCTGGTAATCCTTCAATGTAATATGGCTGCCATTTGTCAAGCAGATGCTTTTCTCCATTGATATCCGCCTCAACTTTATAACCGGGCTTGTCAACATTGACCAGGTAATAATCCAGCATAACTTTCTTAGTGTCCTCGCCGGTATAGAGACCTTTCGGACGGCTGTAGAATAACATTGGACCCTCTACTTCGGCCATATTTGACATGGTCTTGCCGGTTACCTTTGCTCTCACGGCTTTATAAGCTGAAGGGGTTTTAAGGCTCTCATGATATGATCGTGATAAAAAACAAAGGATATAATGTTCCCCATCCGGAATCTCATGGGTAAAGGAAGATTCATATTTTGCTACATACGGTTCAGTATCTACTATCAGGTGGAGATGCTGGCCTTCATTACTGTTTGCGCAGTTTTTTTGGGGCGCATCAGATGTCTGCTCACCAAGTTTGTAACTGGATCCCGAAATAACAGTAGAAAATGTACCATCGGTGTAGGCCATAGCTTTAAGGCTCGCATCAGGAAAATCCTTCGAGTTGCTGAAGGGAGTCAACGTGTATTTGGCTGCCATGGAATCAACAGATGTTCCTACTGATTCATTGGTTTGTCCGGGTTGATTTTTACAACTGGCAAGGAGTACCAGTAATCCAAAAAAAGGTAATAGATTTTTCATTTTAAGCATTTTTAATTTTTTCAAGAGGATAAATGTAGGAATGTCTACAACTTTACTAATCATTTGTAGTCCAATCTGGGTTTTATTCCGATTTTTACCACACAGCGATACTACCAATTAGTCCCATTCAAATGGATTCTGTTGAACAATTGTTCAAGCAATACTACACTTTTGTTTGCAACGTCATTCACATGTACGTTCGCGACAGATCCAAAACAGAAGATATTGCGCAGGAAATGTTCGCCGAACTTTGGATCAAAAGGGAGCAGCTAAATATTCATACCTCTGTTCCTGCTTACCTGCGCAGAATGGCTGTGTCAAGATCACTTAACCATATTCGGGATGCCAAAAGGCATACATGGGAGGAGCTTGACCTATCTTCCGAAGCTGTAGGTGGGCAGAATGTCCATCCAGCCGATGTTATCCAGAGAATGGAAGAAGCAGAATTGAAGCAAAAACTGGATGAAGCGATTCAGGCCCTTCCGGAAAAGTGTAGGATTGTATTCCTTCTCAGCCGCCAGGAAGAGATGTCCTATGCGGAAATAGCAAACCATCTCAGTATATCTGTTAAAACAGTAGAAAATCAAATAGGAAAAGCATTGCGTCTCTTGCGTTTAGCGGTTACAGCGCATAGGGGCTAGGTTATTTTATGGTGTCTAATTGATCAGAACATGGAAGAAACAATTGAAGCAAAGATAGGACGGTATCTCTCAGGAGAGATGACCGGTATGGAACGTGACGTTTTTGAACAAGAAATTTCAACAGATCCGACGTTGACTGCAACATGGGCAGCCAGTCAAAGAATTTGGCAACACCAACCCTCACCTTTAGCTGATAGCTGGGATACTGAAAAAGCCTGGGAGAGTTTCGCACAATCCAGAACCATAAAAGGAGTCACGCAGCTTAATACCAGGAGAAGAACTATAGCATGGGCCATTGCTGCCAGTACGGTTTTTTTGGTGGCAGTGTATTCTCTTTTTTTCAGTAATGGAACTCAAGTCACCTATACATATCAGGATGGAATGTTAGAACCCATTGAGTTAAAGGACGGATCAAAAATCTATCTCAATAAAGGAGCTGAGGTAATAGCTTATCCTTTTTCCGGGAGGAAGAGACATATAGCTTTGAAAGGAGAGGCCTTTTTTGAGATCACTTCAGATGTTAAAAGACCGTTTACTATTAACACCGGTGAGACACTCACCGAAGTGGTCGGAACTTCTTTCAATATCAGGCAATCCAGCACCCAGACTCATATCTTCGTAAATAGTGGAAAGATCATTTTTTCCTCCCTTGAAGACGCACAGGTAGCTGTAGCCCTTACGGAAGGAGAAGCTGCCTTTTATGAAGGAGCAAAAATGCTAATGATTCCCAACCCATCACCTAACGTCAGTGCCTGGAAGACCCAGCAACTTCGTTTTGTGAAGATGCCGCTTTCCAGCGTTGTGGCAGATATCTCATCCTATTTTGACCAAAAAATTATCATAGAGAACGAAGCAAGTAAGGCTTGTATCATCACTATTCCAAATGCTTTTAAAAAGCCGGAGATTAGCTCAGTCCTCAATGCAGTTGCTACCAGTATCAATGCCAAACTCGTTAAGGATGGTGACACCTATATCATCAAAGGCGGTAGAAGCTGCATCAACTAGACTCCATTTTCTTATATTTCAGGGTTGAGTCCTTCTAGTTTAGATTGACTTCCGATTCAATTTCTTTAGTTGGAAAAATCGGTCAATAGACTTTTTTTCCTTGACTCCTTTACCTTTGCACCCTCAATACACATTATGGGTGCGATTAAAACGGATATTCTGATTGTTGGTGCAGGCCCTGTAGGGCTGTTTACTGTTTTTGAAGCTGGGTTGCTCAAAATGCATTGTCACTTGATCGACGTTCTGCCTCAGATAGGAGGCCAACTGACCGAGATTTATCCTAAAAAACCTATTTACGATATCCCTGGTTGTCCGATGATTCTGGCAAGTGACCTGGTCGAAAATCTAAAAAAACAAATTACACCTTTCAGGCCCACATTCACGCTTGGTGAAATAGCTGAAAAAGTTGAACGTCTGGACGATGGATCTTTCAGGACTACAGGCCATAGTGGAACGATCATTGAATCACAGGTCATAGCCATTGCAGGTGGATTAGGTTGCTTTGAACCGCGCAAGCCACCTATTCAGGGAATAGAAAAATTTGAAGGAAAAGGTGTTGATTATTTTGTACTAAATCCAGCGCATTATGCTGGCAGGCGAGTGTTAATCGCCGGAGGAGGTGATTCGGCATTGGATTGGACGATTGAACTTGCTGGCATTGGGAGCCAAGTGACACTTGTTCACCGGAGAGCCAGTTTCAGGGGCGCACTTGATTCCGTTGACAAAGTTTTGTTACTGGCCAAAGAAGGGAAAGTAAAACTGATCACAGACGCAAGCGTTGTTGAACTGGAAGGAGTTGACAGCCTCGAGGCAACCATTATTAAAGTAGCCAACGAAAAGATCAGGTATGAAACGGATTACTTCCTTCCTTTGTTCGGACTGACGCCTAAACTCGGTCCTATTGCGGGCTGGGGGCTTGGGTTAGACAAAAGTGCAATCTTAGTTGATCCACTTGATTGTAGCACAAACGTAAAAGGAATTTATGCGATCGGTGATATCAATTCCTATCCGGGTAAGCTGAAATTAATCTTGTGCGGATTTCACGAAGCCACTATGATGTGTCAGGCAGCATTCAAATACATCTATCCAGATCAGAAATTATCATTCAAATACACTACCGTCACAGGCATTGACGGCTTCACAGAATAGAAATGAATTGAAAATTATTTTTTCATTAAGACTCCTTCATCCCTATCTCCTATCTCCTTGCCCCTTGCTCCTTGCTCCTTGCCCCTTGCTCCTTGCTCCTTGCTCCTTACCCCTTGCTCCTTGCCCCTTGCCCCTTGCTCCTTACCCCTTGCTCCTTGCTCCTTGCCCCTTGCCCCTTGCTCCTTGCTCCTTGCTCCTTGCCCCTTGCTCCTTGCTCCTTGCTCCTTACCCCCCTGTCTCCTGGCGGAGATTTTTAATCTGACTATCCCAAAGTCGTTTCAGATCATCCACTTCCTTCTCACTGGCAAAATCAGTGATTTCAAGCACTGTTTCTTCTGTCACAGGAGAGAGGTACATCCTAAACTCAAGATATTCATGGCGAGGTGCACCTTCCCATTTGAAACGGATTCTTTCTTCCTCGATATCGTCGACGACTTCTGCATTTTCTTCACTTCCATCCCAGGAGAAGGTGTACACATCAGAATTGATATCAACACGATCACAAAACCATCTTACCAGGCAAGCTGGAGTGGTCAGGAATTTATATAGTATAGCCGGTGAGGCTTTAAAGATATATTCGAGATCTACGGGTATTCGCTTCATAAGTTAGAATTGATGGGGGATAGCTCCAAAAATGGTCATCATCCCCAGAAAGGCGTAAATAAAACAGAATTCTTGAATATTACAAACAATTGAACTTTTTTTCCTGTCAAGGCATTATGTTTCTGTCATTCAGGTCTTCCAGCTTTACTTGTAAGCTATGCAGGAAAACTGCTTCAAGTATGGTGAAATGAAACCATTAAAAAGAAAATAAATCGAGTTGATGATAGAAATACGTACTTTTGCGCCTCTTTTGAAGGGATTAAAACAATTGGGTACGTTTTTTGACTCCTTCCTTATCCAAAACATTTTAACGCAATCTATGCCATGAGGCAGCTAAAGATCACAAAATCGATTACGAACAGGGAGAGTCAATCTCTGGAAAAATACCTTCAGGAAATCGGAAAGGTTGACCTTCTGACGCCTGAGAAGGAAGTTGACTTAGCCAAAAAAATTAAACAGGGAGACCAGATAGCCTTGGAAACACTGACAAAAGCCAATCTCAGGTTTGTCGTTTCTGTTGCCAAACAATACCAGAACCAAGGTCTTTCACTCAGTGACCTGATCAATGAAGGTAATCTGGGGCTGATCAAGGCTGCTCAGCGTTTTGATGAAACAAGAGGGTTTAAGTTTATCTCCTACGCTGTGTGGTGGATTCGTCAATCCATTCTTCAGGCCCTCGCAGAGCAATCTAGGATCGTACGACTACCACTAAATAAAGTGGGATCCCTCAATAAAATAAACAGGGCCTTTTCACAACTTGAGCAGGAATTTGAGCGTGAACCATCTTCTGAAGAATTGGCTACCATCCTTGAAATTTCTGCCGATGAAGTTGAAACTACCTTAGGTGTTGCAGCTCGTCACGTTTCAATGGATGCTCCATTTGTCGATGGCGAGGATAATTCACTTCTAGATGTATTGGAGAATCCGAACACACCGGGAACAGACGCAGGTTTAGAGTACCTTGAATCACTTCGAAGAGAAATTGACCGTTCATTGGGAACATTGACAGATCGCCAGGCTGATGTGATCAAGCTCTATTTTGGCATCGGCGTTGAACATCCCTTATCACTTGAAGATATTGGTGATCGGTTTGGGCTCACACGCGAGCGTGTACGTCAGATAAAAGACAAAGCCATTAACAAGCTGAGATCTGCAAGTAGAAGTAAGTTGCTCAAAAACTATTTGGGCGCGTAAAAAGAAACTATCCTTCAGTTGAAATTGGGCAATATTTTGCCTGTTTTCAAATTAAAGTAAAAGCCATTCCAAAATGAATCGGAATGGCTTTTTTTTATTGGGGTTCCAGGCTAATTTGAAGTATAGAATAATTAATCTAGATGTCTTGTCTGGCAGCAAAACTAATCCTTTTTGACAGGTCTTAGTTCTTTTTGTCGAGATTTTCAAGGTATTCCATATTGTCGATGTCTAAAGCTTTGGCGAGTTTGCCTATCTTTTTTAGGTCAATATTGCCTATAAAACTCATCAGAGCAAAGTTTTCATTTCCACCTACAATCATCAGTAACTCTTCAACGATATCGCCATTGTCTTTGATCATGAAGCGAACGTTTTCGCCTTCACCTCGGGCTGTCATCAGTAATTCGTATTCACTGGTATTAATCGTCTTGAGGGCGTCATTGTAATACTGCATGGCATTTTTCTCAGTATGAAGGATACGAAGTCCTTTCATGCTTTTGATGACTTCCTGGACTTCGGGTTCCATGTCCTCTATTTCAATTTTGGAGACCATATTGAACATTTTCGGACTGATGTATACTACGCTAAATTGCTCATCATCGATATACTTGTTAAAGTATTTGGTAATAGCATCTTCCTGGCCATAGGAAGGAAGCGCAGTAAAAAATACGGCTAAAAGGGAAAAAATAAAAGATTTCATAATAGTATGAGTTGTATGAAAGTGACTAAAAGAGTTATTTGAATATTTCGGCATATTCACCTGCCTTTTTGATATTGAGCATGGCTTCGCCCTGTGACTTATTTAATTTGGAAGAAACAAAAGCCAATGCTTCGCGAACTTCTGCGTAAGCTTCATAAGGATCTTCAAATGTTTCAGCCATCTGAACCGGTTGAGTCATTTGATGACTATACTTCCAAAGACCTATGCCGGAGATCACAAACACTAAAATGGCTGCAGCACTGGCAATCCAGCGGTACAATGGCAGTATTTTGGGGCCGGAAGCAAGATGTTGCTGCTTATGATTATGTGCCTTTATATCGTCAATGGTCAGATTGCTTTTTTGCCGACGTGCTTCGGCTATCATCGCAAAGTATCCGGCTTCCGAACCTGTTGATCCAGCCATATCATTCAGGAGCTGCTCTTCCTCTTGTGTAGAGGTTTTGGCTTCCCAATATTTATCTAGCAGGTTATGATTCATGAGTGTTGTTTTGTTTGATAAAGTCCAAAGGTGTTGATCTTACTGATCATTCGTTGTATGTGTTTTCGTGCTCTGAAGAGACTCACCTTGACGTCGTCGAGATTAAACCCGGTCGTCTGCGCTATTTCTTCATAGCTCATCTGTTCTATTTCACGCAGATGAAATATGCTGCGTTGTTTTTCAGGAAGCTGGTTGAGACATGAAGTAAGGAGCGTCATCAGATCGGCAGTCTCCAGTATTTTGTCTGCGACTGGTGCTTTGTCGCTCACCGTATATGCTTCGTCCATACTGACATGATTGTCCTTGACTTTTCGGAGCAGATCCAGGGATCTGTTCCGGGTCAGCACCATCAGCCACGCTTCCAGGTTTTCAATTTCATCGGCCTCTTCACGTTTTTGCCAGAGCTTGTACATGACATCCTGAACCACATCTTCAGCAGACTCACCGTCTTTGACAAACCGTAAGGCATACCTGTAGAGTTTGTCCCTCATCTTGTAGAATAGGGCTTCGTACTGTTCAGTATTCATTTCTTTTATGTTGACGCTTAAGCCCCCTTTTTGTTACACCCACCCCAATTTTTCACTATGGACATAATAGGATAAATGCTCTTGTGGAAGGCAGGTTTGTTTAGAATTCAAAATATTTACCTGTTGGAGTATCTTGAGCTATGCCAGTGTCAAAATGCTCTAGACACTACCTTCTGGATGTTTTCCAGATCGATTTTAACAGTTTTTAGTTCCTTTTGCAAGCCGCTCAATTCATCAGTTTCCAACTTAATGAGTTCGTCAAATTTGATAAACTGGTCATTCATTTTGGATTTTAATGTTTCGATATAAGCATACAATTCAATGGCTAATTCATCCTGAAGTCGCTTTCGGCCCTTTTCCATTTCACTTCTGTATTGTTTCATCACTTTTCCACGCTGAAGGCCAAGTGTTATGCCCGCGATAAGGAATCCAAGGGCGGTCAGAACACCACCTGTAATGTCAAACACCATGCCCTGAGTGACCGCGGCCAAAATAATGCCGACTACAGCCACTCCACTGCCTGCTGCGACATTTGTTCCAACCCTGCTATCGGTATTGACCAGACCTTTGGTCGTGAAGTTTTCAGTGCGGTTGATAAACTGGTCAAACGCATCCCGCAACTCCCTCAAAACATTTTGTCTTCTTTGTGCAATTTCTGAAAAGATCTCATGATCATTTGCCAGGATGGTTTTACTGTTCCTGATCCGCAGATCAATGTTATGGGCCATTTGCTGGATACTTTCAGCAAGATCAAGTACCCTGTCATTGATTTTTTCCTGCATACCTGTCCCGAAATCACTCTGCAGTCTGTGTGTAAATGCTTCAAGCCAGGATTTTAAAGATTGTGATTTTGAAAAAATGGCACCGATCGATCTCTTGAGGACCGGGAAAAAAGACAAGGCATCGCTGAGCTCATCTTCATATTTGCCGGATACCCTGTCATAAGCGGCCATAAGATTTTCAATGAGTATATCTGCCTGGTGCTTCGCTTGCTGGCCATGATCAGCCAAAGTCCATTTGATATCCTGTCGGAATGCAATATCAGCATCCAACTGCAGCTGTCTGTCCTCAAGTCCTTTTTGAAGTTTGACCAAAATGTTTAGGATGGTTGCGGAGATACTCATCAATTTTTGTTGTTGCGCTTTGCCACCGGTCACCTGATCAAGAATAAAAGTCTTTAAGGGTTCAAATCCGCTTTTTTGGTGGTAACCTTCTAATTCTTCTTTGGCTGAAACAGCAAAAACAACCGGTTTTTTGATTCCTTTTTTTAAAGCGTTATCTACGACGCCCTGTTTGTTGATCTCGAGATCAGGTGCGTCCATCAGGTCTTTCTGCTGAAGGACAAACACGATTTTTTTATGCCATTCTTCATGTATGAAATCAAAAAAATCCCACGCGGATTGCCGGTATGGATTTTTGGCTTCAAAAACAAATACGATCAGGTCTGCACCGGGTATAAACCGTTCCGTAATTTCCTGGTGATGTGCAATAATGGTGTTGGTTCCAGGGGTGTCAACAATCGCGATTTCTTTAAGGATTTCGCTTGGTTGGAATACTCTTCTGAGATGAGGACTTATTTCTTCTATTTTCAGGGTTTCTCCATACATGATTTGCTGTATCGTATCTGTCATCGGCGACGGCGCCACAGCACATAGGTTGGGTTCACCAAGGAGTGCATTGATAAATGAGCTTTTACCGGCTTTCACTTCACCGACGATGACAAACATAAATGGTTCATCAATCCGGTCTCTCAGGTCAGCTAATATTCTTCCGGACTCAGCATGAGCGATTCGATGCGTAAATTGCTGTAGCTGTTGAAGCACGTGCTTCAGTTCTCCTTTTTGTTCCTGTAATTTTTGATCGACAACTTTAATCATGTTTTGGCATAAAGTTTTTCAGCATAGCGAACGAGATATCCAAAGGTTTCGGGTCCGAGATGGCATAGTGCATCTAAGATACTGAGGTTTGGGACATGGGTATGATGCATGCGCAGGACTTGTGGATAAGTTGGCAAAGCTATGTCGGTTTTCAACGTCATGCCTCCCGGAACTCCCGCTCTCAGATCAACAACACCTAAAGTATAAGCGGGAATATAGGTGGTTGTAAACTCCATGGTCCAGACACCACCTATCAATGAGGTAATGTATTGAAGGCTATTATAGCTCAGCCCCCATAAGGTTTCATATTCCTTTTTGAATAAGATTTCTAATCCTGCAATCACTTCCTCTGAAAAAGCAGTTTTGCCATATGAAGTTTTTATACTGCCAAGGTGGATTCTAGGCCAGTTTTCATCATAAGCGATTCTTACCTCATCTATTTTCATTTGTTGATGCTTTCCCTTTTGTAGGGGTACAATCAGGTGAAGTGGATGCTCAGACCCCAGGATGGCTGTTTTATTGCGCCATGTCCTTTTTTGAAAATGTTCCTGTTTCTCTAGTATAAGCCCGCCATGGTACAACCAATGCGCAAAGTATTCGATAGAAGGTATATATTGGATCCCCGCGATACAGGCGCTCAAAGTCTTTTATTTTTTTTGAATTGCAAAGTTAAACCTGATGGGTGAAGATATTCACTGGCAAAAATATGCATCCCGATTTAAATCGTTTCCGGCGACACTGAAAATTCCATCGTCTGATACTGTTGGTCTGGTGGTGTGTATTCCTGTATATGTTGAGCCAGATCTGATATCAACGCTTATTTCATTGAGCCACTGCGCACTTCCTGACACAGAGGTAGAGGTTATTTTATTGTTTAATAAAAGTGACCGGATGACAGCGCAGGAAATCATCCAACACAACCATGTGTGGGAACTATGTTTAGAATGGATTCATCAGCATCCTCGAATTGGGCTCAAGTTCAGTCCGGTCTATGTTGATGGCTTTCCTGATCCAAGGGGTGGGGTGGGTTGGGCAAGGAAATTAGTTCTGGATGAAGCAGCTCGCAGACTTGACCAGGAAGGAATCATGTTGTGCCTGGATGGCGATTGCTTGGTAGAGCACAACTATCTCAAGGAAATACATACTTATTTTAAACAACATCCATCCTGTGATGCAGCCTCCGTTTATTTTGAACATCAGCTTGGCCATCTTGAACTTGTCGAAAGAGAAGCCATTGGCAAGTATGAGCTACATCTTCGCTACCTGGTGCATGCTTTACGTTGGGCTGGTCATCCATTTTCTTTTCAGACCGTTGGCTCTTCTATGGCAGTAAGGCGTAAGGCATATCTGGCGCATGGGGGCATGAACACCAGGGAGGCAGGGGAAGATTTCTATTTTCTTCAGAAGTTTATTGAGATCGATGCTTTGCACGAAATATCAAGCACTACCGTTTATCCTTCTGCACGGATTTCACATCGTGTTCCATTTGGTACTGGCAGGGCAATGAAACAATTACTAGCTGAGCCCGCTGAATGGATGACGATTAGTTTGGAATCCTTTGCTCAGGTCAGGATTTTGTTCAGTCAATTGGATGTTATCAGGAGCTTTTCGCTGAAGGAAAAGGATGATGTGAAGGATATTGAAATTAGTATTGAAGCCGGGTTGCCTCCCGGACTGACTGAATACTTGTTATCCATTGATTTTTTTACAGAGTGCCGCAAGATTGCAAAACAAACTGCATCTGTCTCAACATTTAGACGAAGATTCTATAGATACTTCAATTCATTCCGGATGATCAGGTATACGCATTATATGCGGGATCATTTTTTTCCGGCCGTACCGGTCATGAAGGCAGCAGCAGA
>JBBRDL010000030.1:0-32429 GCA_038203965.1 Chitinophagales bacterium
GGAATTGATGATTGATAATAGGTCTTTTGCCCTTATAGGTCATTGATGATTGGTCTTTTGCCCTGATGGGGAATTGATGATTGATAATAGGTCTTTTGCCCCTATAGGTCATTGATGATTGATCTTTTGCCGTGATGGGGAATTGATGATTGATAATAGGTCTTTTGCCCCTATATAGGTCATTGATGATTGGTCTTTTGCCCTTACGGGGCATTGATGATTGGTCTTTTGCCCTGATGGGGAATTGATGATTGATAATAGGTCTTTTGCCCCGGTAGGGACATGATATAACTAAGTAGCCCTTCGCCCTTCGCCCCTTCCCTCCAGCCGATCGTAAGGGGCGGGATCTACGCTGCCCTTTGATCTGCTATCTGCCTTCCGCCTCTTAAGGCCTCTTTCGCTTCTTAAGCCTTTTCTACTTCAATATTTATATGTAATTTTGTCTTCATATATCGCCAAACTATGAAAGTTACCGAAGAATTAATCGACCAGATACTCGAACAAGGAGAAAACGGATCCCTGGATCCATCACCATATATGGAAAGCCTCAAATACCTGCTCCTCGAAGATGAAGAAGTAGAAATGACTGAGGAAGACCATGCCTATCTCATCTTCCTGGGCACCATCTGCCTGGAGAGCCTCAAACGCAACGACCTCTACAAAGAGATCGAAGACGAAGAAATTCTTTTCGATATGGAGGATGCCAACTGGGAAGCCCTCGAAGCAGCCGATGGAGACCTCGATGACTTTGTCGATGCAATCGCTGAAAATTTTCCCGAAAAGGACCTGCTCGATTTCCTCGCCTTCTCTATCCTCCCAACCGATGATGAAGAAGACGGAGATGAAACTGTGTTGAGTTCAGAAGATGCTCAGTTACTCGGTTTTGTCAGGCTGAAAGCGATGCTGGATACGGTATTGATGCCCGCGGTTTAGTACACTAACCCTTTCCATTTTTTCTGTTCAAATATTCCATCCGTGGATTGCAGCCTACCTGATGCTCCACGGCCATTGCAAAGGCTTGATGCCTTCCACGTTGCCCGAGGGGATGCACTTCTTTCAGCCCATTTCAAAGGACTAAATGGTGGCAGTGGACAGATTTGTAAGCAACAAGGTTAAGGATACGTTTATTTCCATTTTTATTTTGACGTTTTACTTTTCAATTGCAAGCCTCAATATTTCGTATATTAGGTGCCCGCACTTCAGAGAATCCCGGCATTGAGGATTAGAAAATGATGTTGTTCAGTCCCTCTAGGATCAGCATCTACACATAGCTCTAGGTTTTTTTAAGGTCTTCCACGGCCTCGACTTCTATTCTTTACCTTCTTAAAGGTATTCAAATGAAAAGCTCCTCCTTCAGATTGTCAGCGCTGGTATTGACACTCACTTTCGTTTCTATCCTGCTCAGTACACAAGTATGGTCTCAGTCTTTCCAGCGTGTCTATGGCACAGCTCTTGACAATTCGTTTTCAAAGGTCATCCAGAACGGCACAAGCTATTATGTTCTGGGACAGGATGAACCCTTACAGGGTGCTCCAATGCATGCAACGGTCACAAGACTCGATGCAAACGGAATCCATCAATGGACGCTCAGCCTCAATATACCTTCTATATGGAATGATGCTGTGCTCACACCCTCCGGAGACCTTTTAGTGGTTGGCGCAACCTTGCCTTTGGATGCATCCAATCAAAGCCTGATGGGGCTTGTCACCTCTTCAGGTGGGGGCAACTTTACCTGGGTTCGGACCTACGATGTCACAGGAAGAGAATCAAATGCGAGAATCATCCGAAGTCCAAACCCGCAAAACCCTTTATTTCCATATTATATTATTGGTGGACAGTATGACCCAAGTAATCCATCGCCTCTTTGGGATGACATCTTTCTGATGAACATGGATGAAACAGGAACTTTTAACTGGAAGAAAATTTTTCCGGGCACATCCGATGATGAATTTGCTCGAGACCTGGAGGTAATGTCTAATGGGGATTTAATTTTTGCAGGAAATTTAGGTTTACAAGGTGTTATCCTGCGTGTAGATAATACAGGTACACTTATCAATGGCCTCACCCCTGATGGAATATCGTTTTCCTATGCTGATGCAGCGCCTGAAAGTGGCGGTGGATTCTACGCTGTCGGCTCAACTTTCCCTTCATTCCAGGCCCATCTCATGAAATATGACAATAGTCTTCTCAGCGTATGGGAAGCAACCATCTCCGGACTCACAGCCGTAACCCAGGTTTGGGAACAACCATCGAATGGTGATATCTATGTAACAGCAAGAGGGGTATTCAATGGAATAAACCGCGGAGTCCTTTTGTTATTAAGGGAAGTTGGAAATGCACCTTCGCTCCAATGGGTAAAATTTCTCGATAAAGGGGAGACCTCTTATTCAGGTGGCAATACTACTCTTTTACCTTCCGGTCAGATTGCATTTTCTGATGGTCGTGTTTCTTCTTCAGGGGGCTTTGGCGAAAATTGTGCTTTTATTTCCGTCAGCGATCCTGATATGGAGACGTGTATGACGCTAGAGGATTTTGTCAATGTGGATGTCATTTCACTCTTCTACAACGCCCCTTTTGTACCCGAAATTGAATTTTTTGATTTTTCCACCGGAACTGATATTCCTGGTTCAGCGCTCAACTGGCTGCAAGAAGAAGTGTGTGGCGGGGATACTTGTACTGCTGATTTTACCTTTCAGATTGACTGCGGAGAAGTTACTTTTTTTGGCCAGACGGATATTTTAAACCCATCCTGGCAATGGACGATGTCAGGAGCTACGCCCGGCAATTCAACAAATCAAAACCCTATGGTCAATTATCCACTATGTGATGTCTATGATGTTTGTTTGACCGTTACAGGAAATAATGCATCAGGCCCTTGTGAAGTAACCATCTGTCATCAGGTTAACATTATTGACAATATCCCTCCAAGTGCTTTATGCCTGGGAATAGGGGTTGAATTGGATGGAAATTGTGAAGCTGTTATTACGCCTCAATTGATTGACGGTGGTTCTTTTGACGACTGCCAGATACAGTCGATGAGCGTCAGCCCAGCAGTACTCACCGGTTGCGGTATTTTCCCGGTCACATTGACCGTTACAGACTGGTGCGGAAATACAAGCACGTGCATGACTGCTGTGCAAACGATAGAAGGTACGCCACCAGCGATTGATTGTCCTACAAATTTAACTATTACGGCACCTGCCCAGGCACCTTGCTCTGTCATGGTAAACAACATACCACCGTCCAATGTCTCCGTAGTATGCGGACCGGCTACTGTAAGCTACAGCATCACTGGAGCAACCACCGCTAATGGTCTAAACAATGCAAGTGGCACGACTTTTAACCAGGGAATATCTACCGTGACGTATACCGTATTCGATGCGTGCGAAAATATGTCGTCTTGCTCATTCATGGTGACTGTGTTGTGCGAAGGACCATCCGGTGAATTAAACTTGTCATGTGGTATGGCTGTCGTGACATGCTTTCCCGGTTTTAATCAGCCAAGTTATCCTTCATCTCAAATCAATAATACAGCACCGGTCATTGGTCTGAAAGATATCAGAAATACTTCTACGGCTACGTTGGGGTATAATTGGAATGTCCAGATGCAAGATTTTGCCCAGGGTAATTCACAAAATATCGGACAAGTATTTGGATTAGCGATTGATCGTCAAGGTCGCATTTATACGTCTTCCAGCACTATATACGGCAGTGCAACAAATCTTGGTGGCTATGGATTTCAATGGGGGATAGGTGGCCCCGGTGGCATTTACCGATTTACATACAATACAGTTACTTTTCAATGGGACATGGATGTGTTTGCCTCGTTGCCAAACGCAGGTAGTGGTTTAGGAAATATCACCTACGACCGGACACATGATCAGTTTTTTGTAACCAATCACGCGGATGGCTTAATCTATAGAATTCAAAATTCTCCAACCAACACGCAGGGCACGGTTGATCCAATAAAGTACGATTACCAGGGAACAACTCATTTTCCCGGAAAACCAGGCTATGTAGCGCTTGGCGAAAGACTATGGGGCATTGGATACAACGAAGCCGATGACAGAGTGTATTTCGCGGTATGGAATGAGGATAATCAAAGGTACAGTACAACGATCTCCAATGAAATATATTCGATCGGTTTAAATGGTAGCGGATCTTTTCTTGCTAACTCAGACCAAAGAAAGGAAATTACCTTGTTCGATTACCCGAATGCATATTATCCCGGTGCTTCAAACCCGGTTTCGGATATCGAATTTTCTGATGCAGGAAATATGGTGATTGCCGAAAAAGTAATGTTTGATGATTGGGGCGATGTCTCCTATTTCAGTCCTGGGGTATTGGCTCATAAAGCAAGAATTTTTCAGTTTCTGGGCTCCTCATTGAATTGGCTCGTTCAGCGAATACATATTGGTAATGCGGAGCAAACCGCGCCTGGATCACACAACAATTCAGCAGGCGGTGTTGATTACGGCTATCAGGATATTGATACGTTTGGCGTATTGTCCGGTTGCGATAGTTTGATTTGGGGAACCGGCGATGCATTGATGTACACCAACAATAACCAATACACCGTTAACTTTGATAGAGTTTATGGTATTGCAGGAATGCCATCGAGTGGCAATTCAAATACGGCGTGGAGCCCCACCTGGGTAGAAAGCGGCAGCATATATGTGGATTTGGATGGGAACCTGGGTGTTGAAGAAAAAACAGAAATAGGGGATGTTGATATTTACAATTGTGTCTGTCCTCCAACGCCCGGATACCCTTGTGATTCATTAATGGTGATGTATGAGGCGGTTTCTTCCCCTAATGATTCGCTCTGTTGTTATTCCATTGATTTCAAAAATCTAGAAGGTAACATCACGCAGATATGCGCCAACCTGAACACGCCGGACTGGATTTTTAATACCGGCTCTCTGCTTCTTGCCGGTGGCTATACCTGGAATACGATCGGTACAAATCAATTGTGTATAGGTCATCCGGGAGGCATACCTATTGGACAATTAAATGATGTCCTCAGGTTTTGCCTTGCCGAGACTACACCAAATGCAGCGCCTGTTCAGCAAATCATTTTCAATTGGTATTCAGCAGGAGCTACCGTATGCAAGGATACCATCCAGACGGAGTGTAATCCTCCGGCTCATCAGGACACCTGTCTTGTCATCTCCAACCTGGAAGCAGATTGTGTGGATGACAATGACCTTGAGTACTGCGTCACCTTTTCAGTAACCAATCCTAATCCTGTTGACGCATATGCGCTAGTTCTTGGAAGCCTTCCTCCGGGTTTTGCATACGGCGATTGTGGTTGTGGTGGCTCACCTTATGGAATTGGTGAATACCAGTTTAGCGGATTCCCTTTGATTCAAGCCAATACGACACAAAGTTTTTGCGTGAAAATATATGCCACTGCACCGATACTTTCACCTACTGAAATCTGCTTCAAAGCATCATTAGAATTTGGAATGGATTGTTGTTCCTCCACAAAAGACTGGTGTGTAGAATTGGAACCGTGTTGCGATCCGTGTGAAACAACATTTGTTGTGGTTAATGAGCTTGACAGTTGCTGCTATTCTCTGGATTTTCATTACGATTGTGATTTCAGCTACTATACCCATATCGATATTGACATACTTACTCCGGGAGTATCTTTTGGTTGGCATGCAAATGATCCTGGGTGGGTTGTCTGCACTACACCGACGCTGGATCATCTTTGTATTCAACCCCTTGTAGGTAACATTCCTCCAGGGGTCATCAACAACCTGCTTAGTTTTTGCCTGACGGATATCAATATGCCTTCCGAAATTCCCCAGCAGGTGCAAATCACCTATTGGACCATCGGCAGCAATGGTCAGGACAGCATCGCCTGTGATACGATTCTTGAGTTTAATTGTGACTTCCAGTCAGATACATGTGTTTTCATCACCAATGAAGAAATCAGGTGTATTACGGATAGTATGAAGTATGAGATTACAGTGACCGTAGAGAATCTCTCCGTTCCAAATTTCATTGCTTATAATCTGGCGATCATTGGCCCTGGAATCTCTCCTAATCCTATTCCGTTGATCCCGCCATTACCCAATGACGGATCAACACGAACAGTTACTTTTTGTTACACACCTAATCCATGGCCGGACGCGGATGGACAACTACTTTTGATCTATCGTTTGAAATCCATCACCGGCGATACGTGTTGTAATGGCAACCAGACATTTATTGATACACTTCTATTGCCACCTTGCGAGGACTCGTGTGTTTGTGGTACTTTCTCCGACATGGCTATTCGATTTGAGCGAGGTCCGGGACAACCTTTATCATGTGGTGGTGCTCCAGTCCTATTGAGTTGCCCACCTCCTGGATACACGTACACGATTACAGGTAAATTTGAGTGCATGGGATCCGGCTGTCCGGATGAAGCACCATTTGATTCCGAATTGGAATTACCGAATGGTCAAATCATTACGTTAGGAAGTCAGTTTGCCAATCCATATTTCGGCATTCCGATTTCCAATCTGGATCTTCAGCAAGTAGGGGTCTACACGTTGACATTGACGGGGCATTGTGGTGCAGAGACATGCTCGTGTGTCATTACTTTCATTATGGATCCACCTTGTACGGAAGTGTGCCCTTGCACGATTGCGGATATACAATCCTTTAGTAATGCGGTTGATCAGGGTTTTGCTCAAATGCTGTACACCAATTCATGCAAGGCTTGCTTCACCCCAATTGCATTGAGTGATTGTGAAACAGTGGAGTGGTATCTAACCAATACGGGTGGAACGCCGATAGGTACAAGTACCGGTAATAATTCATTTTGTTATCAGTTTCCAGGATCAGGAACATATACGGTGGTCATGGTTGTGAACCGGAAGAAGGCCGATGGTACTAGTTGTGAAATATTTGTCAAATCGCAAAAGGTCACCATCACCTGTCTAATATGGGATGAATGTGTGGCCTCCGTATTTGATAATCCATCCTTTGGTGAGGGAGCTGTAGAAGGGGATCTTGATTCAGGTGGAAAGTCAAGTGGATGGAAAAAAATGAAACCTGCACAGCCAAAAACGGAAGCAGAAAAAAGAACAGGTAGCTTCGATGGTTGGGCTATAGGCCTTTCCGGCAACTTAGAATCTTCCGGTATACTCACGACCATTGACCCTGTTTGTATTCACAAGGATACTGGTTTAATTACTGTTCGTATTGCCGTAAGTGATTCCGGTGTGCAAATAGCCAAGAAGGCAACGGAGAGGCCATGCGACAGGCTCGTTTTGCGATTATTCCGGGGGGATAATTTTGATGTTGACATTACCAACTGTAATGGAGTCGATTGTTATACACTAGCCTCTATTCCTTTGTCTGATCTGGATACCGGATGGCACGAGTTGCAAATACCTTATGACCTTAGAAGATGGTTGGCGATAGATGGTTGTGGCAAAGCGGAGGCTGTATTGATCCGACCGGCAATATACCTGACAAACGCGCTTATGAGTAATCAGGGAGGAGAGGATACGTATTCGTTCGCCCAGCTAGATAATATTTGCTACGGTGGAATGATTGTGGCTGTCGGGGATGCTCCGCCTGCCCATGATGTTCGCATCTATCCAAATCCAAATTCCGGTCAATTCACAATTGAATTTTCAGATCCGGTAAAACAAAACATATTTATGGTCATTGTTAACTTAACAGGTCAGATCCTATTTGAAAGTCAGGCAGTGGCTGGAAATGTAATGCAGGTTATGGACGTAAAGAATTTGGCAGAAGGGTTTTACTTTTTACAAATGGTTTCTGATGGTCAAATCCTGTCCGTGAATAAGTTTGTCAAGCAGTAATTTAAGATAGAATAAAAAGCCTGGCAATCTATTGAATGGATCGCCGGGCTTTTTATATTTTATAAACCCATAAACCCATAAACCCCTAACCTCTTTTCCAAATCGCCTCATTTTTAACCACGCAGTTTGCCTTCATGACCAAAAAGCCTTATATTGGATCAATATACTTCAGCGGATCCCTCTCCGGATTGATGTATACCAGGAGTTTTTAAGTTCATTCTTCTGATTGTTCAGGCCTTTTAAAGCACTGAAATAGGTTCTTACTTCCATAGCATGACTTGACCCGGTCACCCTCCTTACGCTATAATTATGTCATTAAAAAACTGTAACAAACGGATCAACTTATCATCACAATACCACGCGAAATGAAAACACTACTTTATATTTTAGTATGCCCGCTTTTGCTCACACAAATGTCCGGCTTCAGTCAGGGTAATCCTCAACACGAAGGACATTCCTATGGGCAAAACAACTCAGCAAGCCACGATGATCACCATCCAGGCCTTAACGTCAATATCTCCTCGCTGTGCGACCCCAAATTTCTCCTCTCTGGCCTCTACGACCCAGCTACAGCCAATGACCAGAATCCACCCATTTTTAGCGATCCACTGCTCAAGGCAGAATTAATTTCCGGTGGCTTTTTTGGCAAGGAAAAGGAATACGGAGATGTTGATGGTGACGGTGATGTAGACATCCTCTATGTGACCAATACCCATGAGTTATGGTTTATCCCAAATGAAGGAAGTATCACTGCACCAGATTACAGAGCAGCAAGCAAAGTCTACACTGGAATTGCCAATGCCTTTTCCTTCCGCTTGTATGACTGGTCTGCTGACAATGTCATCGATCTGGTCGTACTTGAAGAAGTAGCAGGGGTGATAACCATTTCATTATACCTGGATATGGAGAGCCAGATAGGTGCACCACATGCAGATGTAACACTTATGGACGCTTCACAATTTCCGCTCAACAATGCCCAATTGATTGAGATCGGAGATGTGGATGGTGACCAGTTTCCTGAACTATTCGTCAGTGGACAAGGCACTGCTATCAATGGCACAGCTATATTCAGATTAGATAGTACCGGATGGACATTTCCGCCGGTGTATGCATTGATTCCGCCACAAACGTATGAAGCCCCATTTTTTGTGGAAGAAGGAATCAGTTTTCCGTGCCCTGAGCTATTCGACGCTGACTGTGACGGTGATCTCGATTTATTTATCTCAGATCCTACATGGGTTTTTGAAGGAGGAGGACACGTAGAATACTACGAGAATGTCGGTGGCGAAGCAGATTTTCTGGTTTTTACGGAAGTAAGCCCAAACCCTTACGGCCTTGACGATATCCCATTGCCGGGAATGGAATTGACATGCGATTGGGTCATTACTCGCTTTGTTGATTTTTTCGGCGATGGATTTGCCGAAGCTATAGCGTATAATCCCTGCCATCCAAATTCATCCAATGGCGAAATGTTCTATTACCGGAATGTACTTGATAAGGATACAACAACATCAGTACAACCGCTTTTGCCTCTTGGGGCATTTACACTTTTTCCAAATCCAGCTTCAGAAAAATTATCTATCACATGGGATGTGGTGAATTTGGAAAATATGTCCTTCCATATTTATGACTCTTTTGGGAGATTGCAAAGTGTACATCAAACTGGACAAAACACAACCTGGCTTGATATTGATGTAAGTCATCTCACAGGAGGAACGTATATTATTAAAATTGTTGCAGACAAAGACCTTTTTAATATCTTGAAGTTTGTGAAAGCATAAAGCTTTTTCGAAGAAAAGGTAATCGAAGCTTCGTTCTTGGTTGCTGAGCGTAGTCCAAGCATTACTTCTCCCTCTCGGTTGCTGAGTGTAGTCGAAGCATCACTTCTCCCCCTCGGTTGCTGAGTGTAGTCAAAGCATCACTTCTCCCTCTCGGTTGCTGAGCATAGTCGAAGCATCACTTCTCACCTCTGCTTGTCTTTTAATACTCTCCTGGTGCACGGCAGATAAATAATTACTGATAAATCCTTCGCTCAATCCACGCTCCTTGCCCATATCCTTTGCTTTTTCAAGGATCTCATTCCATCGTTTCACCTGGAGGACCGATATTTTATTATGTTTTTTCTGAAGGCCGATTTCTTCACTCAATTTCATTCGTTTGGCGAGCAAGTTTAGAACTTCAAAATCAATTTCATCTATCTGATGACGAATCGAATCCAGGTATTCAATAAAATCACTGTCATCGGTCATCTCCCGTTTAAAGTCGAGCTTGGCGATCAGTAATTTGTAAATGGCGGGTGTGATTTGTTGCTTCGCATCGCTCAGGGCATGTTCCGGATCACAATGTGTCTCGGTCATGAGGCCGTCATAGTTCAGATCTAAGGCATATTGTGCTACGTTGAGCAACTCAGCCCGATTTCCACAGATGTGGCTATTGTCACAAAATAATGGAATCTGAGGCATGCGCCTTCTCAACTCAATAGGTATCTCCCAATAAGGCTCATTGCGGTACATGGACTTGGCATAGGTTGAAAAACCTCTGTGAATAGCAGCGATTTGCCTGATACCAGAAGCCTGCACTCTTTCAATCGCACCTATCCAGAGTTCAAGATCAGGGTTTGTAGGATTTTTGACCATGACCGGGATATCAACCCCTTTCAATGCATCCGCAATCTCTTGCACAGAAAAAGGATTGGCGGTTGACCTCGCCCCGATCCATAACACATCGATCCCATACGTCAGGGCTTTGTCAACTTGTTTTGCATTGGCCACCTCCACCGTGGTGCGTAACCCAGTCTCTTCTTTTACTCGTTTGAGCCAAGGCAAGGCCACCGACCCTATTCCTTCAAATACACCTGGTCTTGTACGCGGCTTCCATATACCTGCACGAAACAAATCGATGTCAGCATCCACCAGTTCCCTCGCAGTAGCCATCACTTGTTCTTCTGTCTCCGCACTGCAGGGTCCCGCAATCAGAAATGGCCTGTTGCCCTTTTTGAGAAACAGGTTAGTGGGCGTGGCCTCTATTTGATTTAGGATCATATGATATGGACTGTTTCTTTAGCTGCTGCTAAAGTAAAACAGATTTGGAGAAGATGAGTTTAATCCTTTGGTGAGTAGTGAGTAGTGAGTAGTGAGTTGTTGAATGGTGAGTAGGTCTTATTTTGCTATCATGCCTGTCAACAACTTGAATGTTCTTACGATTGCCTCACCTAGTTTATCTAGTTGTTCCCTTGTGAGATATTCTAAGCCAACCGCAATATTCAAAGCAGAATCTATTTCTATCACTGATCCTCTGGCAATTTCATAATAACGTTTGCGTTCCGGAGATGACTTCCTTGAACTGCCTTAAGCTATATTTAAGTGGACAGATAGGGCAGCTCTTCGCACTTGGCTCACTAAATTAAATCTTTCGGCTTCGAGTAAAGCTTTGGTAATCTTGTAAGCTTCAAGCGTTAAAGTATTTGATTTTTTGTACACCTCAAGATTGTTGTGAGCTAATTGAAAAAACATGATTTTCTGTTTTAAATGTTGAATTAATATATATAAAATATACATTTTTTATTCAAATATTCACCATTCAAACATTCAACGTCTCACGTCTGACGCCTCTCGTCTCACGTCTCACATTTCAACTCTTCCCCGGCACAGGCTGCGTCGTCACTCCAGGTGTACGGTTCAGAAACTCATCATACAATAGCGTCTGTCTCGATTCCATCGGAATATTCCATCCATCAATAAACAAATGTTTGATCGCAGTGGATGGTTCGAACGGATCGCCGGTGGAAACAAACAGGTTTGCTTTTTTACCCGCTTCGATAGAACCAATCTGATCAGCAACGCCAAAAATCTCTGCAGGAATAATCGTCACCGCTTTAAGCGCTTCATCCTTTCCCATACCATAGGCTGCAGCAAAACCCGCATTGAAAGGGAGGTTTCGCACATTTTCCGCATCGTTGGTACGAAGGGCAACTTTTACTCCAGCCTTTTGCATCAGTCCTGCATTTTTATAAGCCTGATCATAATGGTCAGTGTCTCTCGAAGGCATGGACAAGACAGGCCCTGTGATGACCGGGATGCCGGCAAGTGCTATAGAATCCGCTACACGCCAACCTTCCGCAACGCCGGTCAGCACTGCATTAATTTTATATTTTTTTATCCATCGGAGTGCACCAAGAATATCCGATTCTTTGTTGGTTTCTATAAATGCAGTCATGTCGCCTTTTAGTACAGGAACCAAAGCGGCCAATTCAGGATTGTATTCGGCTTTTCCCATAGTCGCAGAATCAATTGCCGCATAGGTGCGCACTCTCTCCCACGTATCATTTAATTTTTTGATGGCCTTCTCACCGTCCTTTTTTACATCTTCATCAGAGCGCCTGTCATACCGACCCCTCTTTCCGGAAGAAGGAAAGTTGATCACCATCGCTTTAAATCCACCATACATCTGCTCAGGTGTATACCCCTGCAGATTGATCAATGCAGCCGTACCGGGAAATAAGCCTCCTGAAGGATAGGTGATCACCGAGGTGACACCACTGACACGTGTGACGGGAATCAAAACACTATTCGGATTGACTGCTGTCAAGGCATCCATCTCAGGAGTAAGCTCTCCGAGTTCGTCATAATCCTGCGTCAATGAAATGGATTCAATTTCTTGAAGGCCTAACTTGGTACCCCCATCGACCATACCGGGATAAATCGTCAAGTCTTTACAGTCGATCACCTGCGCATCAGCAGGGATGGCAATACCGGGACCTACTGCTTCTATCACACCGTTCCGGATGATGACAGTAGCATTTTCAAGTCGGCCTTTGGTCACGGTCTCCACAGCTGCATTAGTCAATGCAAATGTGCCATAGGTTGATTTCTCAACCTGCTGTGCTACGACCACTGATGTCAGGAAAACAAAACACGATAAAAGAAGATTACTATTTTTCATAAACGGTAATGATCAATGACGATGTGAAAACATAAATTTAGTATCTCGCATACAACCCTCGACTTCTTCTTGCCCATAGTAGGTTGGTGTTGCTTCTTCAGGGTCAACATACAAACGCATATCCGCAGGATCAGTGGCCAGGTCAAAACGCACAATGCCATCTACCATTGTAACTTGTGGAATCGCATAAATCGATAGCGGGTGATTTGTAAAAATAGTCAGGTCAGCATCTTTGCCGATTTCGATCGAACCTACTTTCGTATCAATACCCAATTGGCGAGCAGGATTTATGGTAATCAATGAAAGCGCTTCATCATCTGTGAGATCTCCATATCGCTGTGTTTTAGCAGCTTCATGAAAGAGGTGACGTATGAGCTCGCCGCTGTCACTGTTGATGGACGTGACCACGCCATTCCTGGTCAGAATGGCTGCATTGTAAGCCGTAGAGTAGTATACTTCAAATTTATAGGCCCACCAATCTGAAAAGACGGAAGCCATAGCACCATACGCAGCTAATTCAGGCGCCACTTTGAATCCTTCATTGACGTGCTGGAAAGTTATTTTTTTAACACCAAAATCACCAAGGACACGAAGCAACATCAATATTTCATCTGCCCTGTAGGAATGACATTGAATGATGATCTTGCCATCGAGGATATCAGCCATCGTCTGGTTTCTTTCATTGTAGAGCGGAGGAGTTGCATTCGGGTTTTTCTTTTTATCAGTTCCGTACGTAGCCCACTTTTCTTTGTAGATCACTCCTTGCTGGAAAGCATCGCGAATCACACGCTCTACACCCATACGTGTACGGGGTTGTACACCTCTACCTTCGCCATGCACACGCATAGGGTTTTCACCGAGTGCAAATTTGATGGTCCTTGCAGCACCTTCAAATTTGAAAGCGGAAGGATCAAGCACGCCATACCGATGTTTGATGGTCTGACACTGACCACCTATCGCATTGGCGGATCCGTGCATGGCATGAGATGTTGTGACGCCACCTGCGAGCGCACGGTAGATGCTCAGATCGAAAGGATCAATCGCATCACCAACTTTTACTTCTGAGGTCACAGGATGTGTAGCTTCATTAACGGCATCTATGGCAATATGCGAATGCGCGTCAATGATGCCCGGCATGACATACAATCCGCTGGCATCAATTTCTTTAATGCCTTTTGGCGCTTTCAGATTGTCCCCGATAGCCGTGATCTTTCCTTTTTGGATCAGTATATCCGTTTCTTCCAGATTCCCTTTTGTGATCGTCAATACCGTGCCATTGCGAATGATAAGATCACCCAATGGAGCCTGTGCATGGAGGACGAAACATGTAATGGCAAAGTATATGGAAAGTATTTTTTTCATATAGTAAGAGATAACCTGGTTATTTATTTGGTTTTGCTGTTCGTGCACCTGTGATGGGGAAGGTTCCAAATTCACCTACGGAGACAGTACCTTCAAAAGTTTCGCCATTGAGTTTTAGATCAAAAGAGAGTTCGACCATTTGCCCCCCCATATCAAAATCAAAGATGAACGAAACTTTATTTTCTTCCATCACAATATCTTCGAGTTCATTATTGCCTGTAGTGATGTCCTCACTTGTCATCGTGCCGGTCAGATCACCTGCTCCATCTGTAAATTCGAAAGTGCCCTCTCTTTTCTTATCAGGTGAATCAATAGTATAGCTCCACGTTCCTTCCAGTAATGCGAATGCTGCTTCAGATGGTTTTTCACCGGTTTTTTTCTTTTCTTTTATTTCATATTGATACAACGTACCTTCCACAATCATGTATTTGATCGCGGCTTCTTTTTCAAAAAGAGGTTTTGTCGAAACGATAACATTTGCCATTTTTCCTACTTCCACCGTACCACAATATTTTTCTATACCTAACAAGCCTGCAGGTTCTGTCGTCAATGCTTTGAGTGCGTTTTCTGCAGACAACCCGTTTTCAATCATGGTGGATATATTTTTCGAAAAATCACCAGTCTTGACACTCATGGTGCCGAATGAAAACGCGATTTCTTCTTTAGCCAATACGCCCGCTTGTGTTTGATAGGCTTTCAGACTTTCATCACGTTTCTTTTCAAAAGCCTCTTTTTCAGGATCCTCTGATTTAGCCCCCTCCGCCTCTTTTACCCCTTCCGCCCCTTCCGCCCCTTCCGCCTGTTTAGCCCCTTTAGCCCCTTTAGCCTCTTTAGCCCCTTCCGCCTCTTTAGCCCCTTCGGCCTCTTTTGCCTCTTCGGCCTCTTTAGCCCCTTCGGCCTCTTTTGCCTCTTCGGCCTCTTTAGCCTCTTCCGCCCCTTCCGCGTCTTCGGCCTCTTTAGCCTCTTTAGCCCCTTCCGCGTCTTCGGCCCCTTCGGCCTCTTTAGCCTCTTTAGCCCCTTCTGCCTCTTTAGCCCCTTCTGCCTCTTTAGCTTTTACTTTTTCTTCCGGTAGATCCAGTGAAAGAATCAATTGGATAGCCCCTGATTTAAATTGATCCTTCAGATACCATGCTTCTTCCGCATCGGCAATGACCATCTTCATCCCCAGGTCTTGCTGCAACGACAATGCCCTGCTGATATCTTTTACTTTGGGTGCCCTGAAAAAGACAGGCATTTCCTTTTTAACGACAGGCATTAGAGCATCATGTGCCTGGTTGTATTTTGGTCTGGATACCAATGTTGCCTGTTCATAAGATGATTGATGGGCTACAGCTTGAGTGGCATTGTGGTATAGTTCGCGCCATTTAGCCATGATGCCAATTACCGTAGCAGGATAGACTCCTCCTGCTCCGCTCCATTGTGCATACATGGATACATCTTCTTTCCATAGCAGTTGATCCGTTTCCTTACCGGAGAGGACGACCACTGAGCCTTTGCCGGGTATCATCTTGCCTTTTGGAACTACATGAGCGATTGCAAAGCCTTGTGCCCGCCAATCAGAAATGGATTTCTCTTTTGGATCAAAAGTGGTCCTGACGTTTTTGAACGGAGTAATACCTGCTTCCTCCAGCGAAGTATTTCCATCGGCATCAAATGTTGGCTTGGAATCACCACGATTGCCGGGGCCTTGTTGGTTAGAGCTTTCTTCTGCTGCTTTAATACCTGTATTTGACAAGGCATCAACAAAGGCCGGATAGACATAAAAACTGTCCGCAGCGATACGGAAGGCATCGGCGGGGATTTTCAGGTTCGGGCCTATGTGTGTGATCAGGCCATCCCTCATGACCACCGTTGAAACGACAGGGGACTTGCCCGGAGCAGATACGACCTTGGCATTGATGATGGCTATGCAGCCAGTGATCTGAGGCAGGTCATCCTCTACAGGTTGTGCAAGAATGATGCAGGTAACGGAAAAGACGAAAACAGGTAACAGGAAAATTTTCCTCATCCAATAAGGTTTGTTGTAAATCGTGGAGGCACAATGTAGAAAAAGAATCTTATCCCATTAGTCGAAAGGGATGGGCCATCGCCCATGGTCGACTAAGTGGATGTAATGTCTTGTCGACAAATTCATTTCTTTCGCCACAGCCTTTTTCACCCCTTCGCCCTTTCGGGATCTCCCCTGTGTGCTTCGCAACCCCGGGGTTTCCTCATCCTTCGCCTCATCCTTCGCCTCAGCCTCAGCCTTCACCTCAGCCTTCGCTTTATCGTATCGTTTAAAATAAGCCGAAGCAAAACTGATAAATTCTCCTATTTTTGGCCAACTACTTAAACCATCAACTCAAAACATCAATAACATGAATTTTCCAGACGAACTTAAATATACTTCTGAACACGAATGGGTACGTTTTACGGATGAAAAGACCGCAGATGGACGACCTATTGCAGTCGTGGGCATCACGGATTTTGCCCAGGGCGAATTGGGCGAGCTGGTGTATATCGAGGTAGATACAGTAGGTGATACCCTGGTAAAAGATGCAGTTTTTGGCACTGTCGAGGCGGTCAAGACCACCTCCGATCTGTTTATGCCATTGAGTGGTGAGGTGCTTGAATTTAACAGCGCTATTTCCGAATCAGGCGGAGATGATCCGGGCCTGATCAATAATGATCCGTATGGTAAAGGCTGGGTTATCAAAATAGCCCTGACAGATCCAGGTGAAATGGATATGCTTCTTGGTGATAAGGCTTATAGAGAACTGGTTGGTGCGTAGTGCAAAGGGCATAGAGCAAGGATAAATTAGCAAGGAGCAAAGTGGCTGGGGCGAATTGGGTGGTCACGGATAGTATTTTATACCAGTCTTTTTCCTTTAAAAATCCGAAGTGCGTTCACTTTAGTTCATTTGTTTTTTTTACGGTGGAGATTTTCACGCTAGAGGAGTAATCATAAAGTGTCATCTTCTCACTGTCTCACACCTCTCACTGTCTCACACTTCTCACTGTCTCACACCTATCACTGTCTCACACTTCTCACTCTCTCACACATGCGGTTCACCTCTCAACGTACATTCATCCGCTGGGTTCCTCCCGTGCTCTGGGGTCTAGTGATTCTAATCCTTTCGTTGATGCCCGGAGGACAGGGTAATATGATGTTATTTGGAATTCCTCATTTTGACAAAGTGGGCCATTTCGGGATGTATGCAATCTGGATATTTTTATTTTTCATAGCCCTTAAGGGAAGTCCGGGCCTGACTGGAAAAGGATCATTTTGGATCTCCATGCTTGTGGGTTCGCTGACAGGTGCAGTTTTGGAATTTGGGCAATATTTTATGGGGCAAGGACGCAGTTTCGAACTGGCTGACATGGTAGCAAATGTTGTTGGTGCCGGTGTTGGTGCCGGATCAGGTTTATTCCTTTTCGATAGAAAAAGTAGATAGGAGGCGAACCTTTTTAGCTATATATACGTATATTTATATGAAAATATATACGTATGACAAGCAAGTTGACACTTTCAATTAACAAGGATGTTATCGCTCGATCAAAGCGATATGCTGCATTACAAAACAGAAGTTTGTCTGATCTCATTGAATCCTACCTCAGGACGATAATTGTCGCTGAGAAAAAAAATATGGAGATAACAAGTAGGGTAAAGTCATTACAAGGTTCGTTTAAAGCCCCAGCTGGTTTTGACTATAAAAAGGTACTTCAAGAGGAGATCATAAGCAAACATGGATGAGATTTTTCTGGACACGGACGTCATCCTTGACTTTCTGCTTGAACGGACAGCTTTTTCAGAGGCTTCAGTTTACTTGTTGAACCTTGGAGATCTAGGTAAAATCAAATTATACAGTTCCGGACTGGTTTTTTCAAATTGTTATTATGTCCTCAGGAAAATTTCAACCCAAACAAAAGTGATGGATACACTCCAGTCTTTAGGTTCCTTCATCGAATTTACATCTGTCGACCATCAGGTGGTGCAGGATGCATTACATTCTTCTTTCAAAGACTTTGAAGATGCCCTTCAAAATGCAGCAGCGACTTCAGCTGGGATAAAGGTTTTGATCACTCGAAACGTAAAAGACTACAAACACAGCCATTTGGCCGTGATGACGCCGGAGGAATATATTGCCGGATATACGGACAACCTATAATTGAACGAAAGGATTGAATATGAGAATGAAGAAGAAATGAAGAAGTTGTTCTCGCAGGAAGTATACAGCTTGTATCCAGAGGATGATTCATTTGAGAAGGCAAAGCGGGTATGGTGTGATTAAGTTATGACCTGAAAACGAGAGATCGTCTGTCAAATTTATTTTGGTTCATCTCGAGTAGTCACCATAAAAAAAAGGAAGCCAAACCGGTTTCCCAGCTTGGCTCACTAATTAGGCTATCCTATAGCTGCCTCTATTGGGTGTGTTAGAGTTGAGCAACCTTTTTCATCAAACCTGATTTCAGGTTGGCTGCTTTATTGTCGTGGAAAAGATTCCTTTTCGCTAATTTGTCAATCATGCTCATCACCTTTGGCAAAAACTTTGTTGCCTCCAGTTTGTCAGTCATTTCACGTAATTTCTGGATAGAAGTACGTGTAGACTTCTTGTAATAACGGTTGCGAAGACGTTTGATGGCGTCTTGTTTGATTCTTTTTTTGGCTGATTTATGATGGGCCATAGTATTCCTGCTTTATAAAAATGGTTGGCAAAGGTAATGTTTTCCTTGATACAGGTACTATTTTTCCATAGTTTTTTACCGGTAGGTAGATTCTTATGGAAATCCCTGAAGACGAAGGCTGGATGGGAGGCGAAGGCTAAGTAATGACTCCCCTCAAACCCCACACCTCTCACTGTCTCACACCTCTCACAAATTTAAGCCAAATCATTGCCTACTATATAGTCAATAATTTGACTTAAATTTGGTCTATGTACGACCAGGCCGTCCTCCATCTGGACCTTGATTCCTTCTTTGTCTCCGTAGAATGCCTGCGGGACAGCACCCTCAAAGGCAAACCGCTCATCATCGGCGGCATCGGCGGCCGTGGCGTGGTAGCCTCGTGTAGTTATGAAGCCAGACGCTACGGAGTCCACTCCGCCATGCCGATGAAGATGGCCCTCCGGCTCTGTCCCCAGGCTCTGGTGCTACGAGGTGATATGGATGCCTATACCAAACACTCCCAACTCGTCTCCCAGATCATCGATGACCAGGCACCGGTATTCGAAAAAGCCTCCATCGATGAATTTTACCTCGACCTCAGCGGCATGGATCGTTATTTTGGCTGCTTTAAGTGGTCGGCGGAACTCCGCGGACGGATCATCAAAGAATCTGGCCTGCCTATCTCCTGCGCCCTCTCGGTCAACAAACTCGTCTCCAAAGTAGGCACCGGCGAAGCCAAGCCCAACGGTATGCGCGAAATCCCCACCGGTGAGGAGCGCGAATTTCTCGCCCCGCTATCCACTGGCAAGATTCCCGGTGTCGGCAAGGAGACCTACAAGAAGCTCAGCTTTATGGGCGTACGCACGATCCGCGTCCTTCGTGAGATACCACACCCATTGCTCGATCGCGAGTTTGGCAAAATGGGTCAGTATCTCTGGGAGAGCGCCAATGCCATCGACCGCCGCCAAGTCATCCCGTACAACGAACAAAAATCAATGTCCAAGGAACGCACCTTCAGCGAGGATACCCTGGATATGAAATTTATCCGCAGTATGCTCGGTGCCATGGTCGACGAGCTCGCCTTTGACCTGCGCCAGGATTCGAGACTCACTAGCTGCATCACCGTCAAGATCCGCTATGCTGATTTCAATACGTTTACCAAACAACGCCGTATCTCCTATACCGCCCAGACCCGCACCCTCATCTCCCATGCGCTTGAGCTTTTTGCCGATGTCTATGAGCGGCGCCAGCTCATCCGCCTTATCGGCGTCAAATTCAGCGGCCTCGTCAACGGCAATATCCAACTCGATCTCTTCGATAACACCGAGGAAGAAATCTCTTTGTTACAACAACTCGATCACATCCGCAGACGATGGGGCAAGGGTTCTATCAGCTGGGCTAATTTTTCAACGAAGGTGAAGCGGTAGAAATCACCGATATGACGTAAGACGAAAGACACAAGACAGCTATTCAAGATGCATAAAACACTTTATTAAGCAGTTCAAGCACTCAAAACCAAATAAATATTGATAATAGTACGTATAATTGTACATTATTACGTACTAAATTATAAAATGAAGGCTATTACTATATCAAGTTTAAGAAGCCGGATCAGTTATTTCTTCAATCTGGTCACTAACTCATCTGAGGTGCTGATCATTCCCAGAACAAATACAGAAGATGCGGTAGTCATCATGTCGCTCAAAGAATATAATGCTTTGACAGAAACGAATTATCTCATGGCTTCAGAAGCGAACAGAAAAAGACTCTTGGAATCAATCGGGCAACTCGCAAACGATGACCTAATAGAATACAAACTTGAAGAAGATCAAAAGGCATGAATATCGAGTTCACACCAGCCGCCTGGGAGGACTTAAATTACTGGATTCAATTTGACAAAACCAAAGTCGAAAAGATCAACGAACTGATTCGATCCATAAAACAAAATCCGTTCAAGGGAATCGGAAGTCCAGAACCATTGAGACATGAACTTAAGGGCTTTTGGTCCCGAAGAATTGATTACGAACACCGATTAGTTTACAGAGTGATTGGGGCTCAGGAGAAAGATCACAAAATTCAAATCATTCAATGTCGATATCATTATAGCCATAAATAAAAAGGGGCACCAAAAGCCCCCTTTTTATTTATCCAACTAAAAGCACTCTATCTTTTAGTTGATAGTTGATAGTTTATAGTTTATAGTTCCTGTCTTCTTTCTCCTAGTTCCTTTCTTCTTTCTCCTAGTTCCTGTCTCCTATCTCCTGTTCCCTCATTTAACAAAATAAACAATCCTCGTCACCCACTTATTGGAATCCGGCTCCGTACCAGGATCCGTTACATACTCCTCAATAGCCGGAGTCAGCGCTTCCAGTTTATTTTCACTGATATACGTCTCAAGGGCCAAGTGAGCATCGCCCGTGCCATGATAGCCACCCATATAATCAACAGTCAGGGACTTGGCAGCTGGCAGCGTGATCAACTCCATACCAGCAGGTGCTTTGACATCACCCGTACAAGCTACCGCTGCAGCAAGCTCAGTAGTCATGTTTGACATATCCCATTTGTAAAAAAGTCCACTTGGCATTCCTACCGCTTTGCCTCCTGCTTTTTCAAGAGCAGGAAATATAGCACCATAGCTTTTTCCAAAAAAAGAAGGAAGTTTATCAAATGACATGGTCTCCCTGATAGCAAGATATTTTCCCCCAGGATATTCTCCCGGTATAACTTTCCAGGCACTCGGTCCCATCTTAGGCGCAGAAGCCATCAAATCCGTGAGCTTGGACAAACCTCTTTCAAAATCAGGTGCCATCATTTTATCCATGTTCATGATACTGCCAAATATCCGCCCGATAAAACCATTTTCACCTTTAAGGCCCCAAGTCACAAGTGTTCCTCCTGTCGTATCCTTTAAATGCGTATACCCTGTAGACTCAGCATCCATTGGTTCCATAAAATGCAGTGTTGACTCCACCAGGGTATAAGGCTCCAACGTTGAAATTGTCTGTGATCCTTCTCCAACTTCTTTATTTCCCGACCAATTAGAGGTTGCACCGACGGTGCCATCCGTACCGGTATATTCAACAACCATGGCCGTATCTTTTTCCGCCCATGGTGACCAGAGTGCCATATTTTTCAATGAACTCACATAAGGCCATACTTGCTCAGGGGTGCCGGGTACAACTGCCGACCGATGTACATCGTAAGTCTTAGGACCAATTAGACCCAAAACAACAAGAATCAGCAACAGAATGCCGAGAATGAGTAAAAAGATTTTTAAAGCTTTCATTTGGATATGTTTTTTAAGGGCATGAAGATAAAAAAAGGTAGTCAGATTATTGGTCACAGGCATCCTCGGAAATTCAGTATTATTGAGACAATTATCAAAGCAATATTATGCGTAATCAATTTTTTATCAGCCGGCTATTCCTGATCACAGCACTCTTATACTTCGGATCTGGATGTACGAAGAAAGGAAGTACCACCGAAGGCCCTGAAAGACCATATCAGCCGTGGGTCTTCAGATCAGTTCTGGACCAACAACCCAGGATCATCACCCTTGCACTCCATGATGATGTATGGGCAGCATACCACACGGATAGTTGCTCATTATATAAAGTTTGGAAGGGTCATGTTCTACTTCAAGGAGCTGTCTATGACAATGCCCATGGCCCTCAACCCATCACGATAGGTGACGCATGGATCATCAATCCTTACAAACACCCTTGGAGCGTAAAAAACAACGGACAGGAAGTGCTCAAAGAAGTGAACTATGCCGGCCATGCGTTGAAAAATGGAAGAGCTATACTTAAATACAATCTCGTCTGTGAAAACAATACGATCATCAAGGCGGAAGAACAACCGGAGTTTCTGGAGAAAGCGGGACAGGTGGGTTTCGAAAGAACCTACAGGCTTTCAGATGTTCCTGATGGATATGAGGTCAGTATTGCGCAACAAGTGACATCCATAGCACTATCGCAAAATCTTACCACAAATGGAAAGTGGAACGTTGAAACTGAAGACAAGACAGAAAAAAATGGAACCCAATTGCTCACGCTAAATGGAAGGCTGGAACTTTTGCCAAAAGAAGAAACTTTTTTCCGTGCCTACTTTGTCAGTAAGCCTACCATAGATAATCCTAATAAAGCCGGGGAAGGTGAAGAGGTGGCACTACCGCTCGGTCAGCGCCTCATCGCTAAAAATGATTGCAAAACCTGTCACAATGAAAAAGTACAGACGATCGGACCATCCTATACACAAATAGCTGAACGATATCCCTGGAAAGAAGAATTTGTTACGGCCTTATCAAACAAAGTAATACAAGGTGGCACAGGTATATGGGGAGCACAGGCCATGAGTGCACACCCTGAATTGCCGATAGCAGATGCTATGGAAATGGTCAGGTATATTCTTCGGTTGGATACGACAGATGCAGGTCAGAAAGGAGAAGGTGATGTGGCCGGAATTCCTCTTTCAACGGATTTGAAAGAAATAAAAAATGTGCTTCCCGGATTGATTACTGAAGTATGGACTAACCAACCTGATTATGATAAAATACCAATCTTCCCCTCTTCTAAAAAAAGTGACCAGGCTGGCGTAGTGATGGATTTTCAAGGACTCGATGCTACAGACTTTGGCGGACTTAATGAAGACTTTGTACTGATTGCAAAAGGTTTTTTGTATGCAGAAAAAGAAATAAAAACAGGATTGCGCATCATCAGTGATGATGGTTCGCGGTTTACAATCGATGGAAAACGCTTGCTTGACAATGATGGTTTGCATGGGGCTGAAATGAAGGAAGCCATCGTTACACTTTCCACCGGATATCACCCTATTACCATTGAATACCTTCAGGGAAAAGGGGGCAGATATTTGTCTTTTGAATGGAAGCCCGAAGGAACGGCAGATTGGGTCGGCCTTCCATCCGATATGTTGTTGCATTCATCAGATGATCATTCGATGCTGAAAGGGAAAACATTGTCTATGGCGCTAGGTAAAATGATCCCCGGGGATAAATCTTCTTTGATCAATGTACATCCCTCCTATGATCTCTCCCAAGCGAGGCCTGATGATTTTTTACCAAAAGTGGGTGGAATGGATTTTATGTCCGATGGATCTCTGGCTATCAGCGTATGGGATCCATCAGGGGCAGTATACCTGCTGTCCAATGTTTCATCCGGTAATCCCTCCCAAATAAAAGTAAAACAAATAGCTTCAGGACTTGCCGAACCATTGGGCCTGAAGGTGATCAATGATACGATCTATATCATGCAGAAGCAGGAGCTCACGCGGCTGGTCGATACAGATGGTGATCAGATCATCGATGAATATCAGTGTGTCAACAATTCCTGGCCTACGTCTGCAAATTTTCATGAATTTGGATTTGGCCTTGCTGAAAAGAATGGAGATCTTTTTGCTACACTGGCCATTGCCATTCAACCAGGCGGTGCTTCCGGACTGGATCAAATGCCGAGCCGGGGACGGGCAGCGCGTTTTGATTTGCCGTCAGGTGAATTACACTATGTTGCCAGTGGATTCCGCACACCTAATGGTATCGGCATCGGTATTGACAATGAAATATTTGTTGCGGACAATCAGGGGGATTGGTTGCCCAGCAGTAAAATATTGCATGTGACAGAAGGGGCCTTTTTTGGATCAAGGGCAGTTGATTTTGAAGGCACTGCAACATTCAAAGAAAAGCCTCCTGTCGTCTGGCTGCCGCAAGATGAAATAGGTAATTCACCTTCAACACCTCTTGCCATCAATGATGGACCATACAAGGGTCAGATGATTCATGGAGAAGTGACCCATGGTGGAATAAAAAGGGTCTTTGTAGAAAAAGTAAATGGCGAATACCAGGGTGCTGTCTTTCGATTTATTCAAGGACTCGAAGCAGGCGTCAACCGAATCGTATGGGGTCCTGATAGTGCACTGTATGTTGGAGGCATAGGTAATCCGGGTAACTGGCAACAAACCGGAAAATTCTGGTACGGATTACAACGGTTAAAGTATAATGAAAAGCCTGCTTTCGAAATGCTGGCCGTGCGGGCAAAAAGTGATGGTCTTGAAATTGAATTTACACAACCGCTTCGTGAAGGTGATGGATGGGAGATGCAGGATTGGGAAGTACGTCAATGGCGATACATTCCGACTGCAGCTTATGGAGGTCCGAAGGTGGATAATGTTGCCTTGAAAGTGGTGGCTGCTTCTGTATCTGAAGATCGTAAAAAAGTATACCTGAAATTGGAAGGTATGAAACCAGGTCAGGTGGTCTATATACACATCAATGATGCTTACATCAGCGATACAGGGCTGCCACTCTGGTCGACCGAAGCATGGTATACGATGAACCAAATACCAGCGGATGCTCCGGTGATGGTTTCTTCGCCTCCGGAAATAAAATTGAATACGCTCACCGCCACTGAAAAAAGCACTGGCTGGAAACTTTTGTTTGATGGTGCGTCGACGAATGGTTGGCATAACTTTAATAAAACAACGATCGGTACCAGCTGGATTGTAGAGAATGGTGCTCTGGCGCTGGATGCGCGTAAAAATACTGAAGGTCACTGGCAGGCACCGGATGGAGGTGATATACTCACTGCGGAGGAATATGAAAATTTTGAATTGAACATAGAATGGAAAATATCACCTTGTGGTAACAGCGGTATCATCTACAATGTGGTTGAATCCAAAGACCACGAATATGTCTGGCAGACGGGCCCTGAAATGCAGGTGCTGGATAACACATGTCATCCCGATACACGTTTCGTAACGCATCGTGCAGGAGATCTGTATGATATGATCGAATGCAAGTATGTCACCGTCAAACCGGCAGGTGAGTGGAATAAAGTGCGACTGATCAAAAACAAAGGAAAAGTTGAACACTGGCTAAACGGCGTAAAAGTCGTCGAGTATGAGATGTATACAGACACGTGGAAGGAGATGATTAAGGTTTCGAAGTTTAAGGATATGGCCGGCTTCGGCCTTTCGACGAAAGGGAAGATAGCCTTACAGGATCATGGAGATAAAGTATGGTACCGAAATATCAAGATCAGACCACTTTAGATGATACGAATTACATTAATGTTAAGCGTAGATTGTTTTTACCCTTGCTGTCATGTTAAGCGTAGATTGTTTTTACCCTTGCTGTCATGTTAAGCGTAGATTGTATCTACGCTTGCACGTCAGCAAATTTTTAATTTGTAAATAGAACCATGATAAGCGTAGATTGTATCTACGCTTGCACGTCAGCAAATTTTTAATTTGCAAATAGAACCGCTTCTGAATAAAGATCAAACCATGCTCCAACAATCAGTTTATTGGTTAATACTTCCTTAAAATGCGCAGCGATCCCTCAAGGGGTGTAATTTTGTTCATTCCATTATGAGTAAAAGAGCAATCTGGCTGATCATCATCCTGATGACTATAGGACTTCTTGGATCAAGCATGATCCAGGTCTATTGGTTCAACTGGTCTAAGAACCAGCAGGAAACCAGGTTTGATGCCAATGTCATAGAAGCCCTTAACCATGTAGAAGAACGCCTCACTGCCATCGAAGTCAAGGTGCCGCTGGAGATTCTCAACACCTTAAACCAGGCTCCTTCGATGATGATCCAAAAAGAAATCGCGGAGTTTGTGGAAGAGTCAGGTATGCTCAGTGAGGAAATGAAGATCAACCTAGAGGCGCTAAATGATAGTCTCTACTCCTCAGACAAACTACAATCTTTGCTAGACCCTATGGACAACTGGCGCCGTCAGAGCACCTACTGGGAAATACTTGACGAGCAACGACGCTTTAATCCCCCGGATATTACTGAGCGGATCGATCCGAAGAAGCTTTCGCAGTTTATAAAGGAAGAGTTGGAAAGCCGTGGTATCAACTTGCCCTATCAGTATGGCGTCATCCAATCGGTAGATTCCAATTTTATTATCATCAATGGCAACTATGTGGTAGGAAACATGGGTGAGTCCGAAGCCAGCCATGTTGATAATCCTGAATCCAGGAGCCTTTTTAATTCAAAATACCAGGTCGCTTTATACAGGACTGATTTAAAGAATTCACCCGGTTGGCTGAATTTGCATTTTCCAAATAAGACAGGATGGTTTTGGTATTCGCTTTTGCCAATGTTGCTGGCAGCTATCTTATTTACTTCCTTGATCTTGTTTTGTTTCAGCTACACGATACATGTGATTCTCCGGCAGAAGAAGGTTTCGGAGATGAAAAATGATTTTATCAATAATATGACGCATGAATTTAAAACACCCATCGCGACCATCTCCCTTGCCGCTGATTCTATAGCCAGTCCTAAAGTGATCACGGATGAAAGTAAGATCAACAGGTTTATCGGGATCATCCGGCAGGAAAACAAACGGATGTTGCAACAGGTGGAAAAGGTTTTACAGATGGCGCAGATGGATCAGCGGGATTTTGAGCTTATATTGACCCGGGTAGATATGCATGATGTCATTCGTCAGGCTGTAGAGCATCTCAGCCTGCAGGTACAAAAAAGGGAAGGCCATATTGATTTTGATCTAAATGCAGCCAGGCCTGTCATTGAGGGAGATCAGACCCATCTCTCCAATGTGATCTACAATCTGCTCGACAATGCCAATAAATATTCCGAAAATGCCCCTGAAATACGGATTAGTACCCAAAACCATGATGAAGGGATTGAAATCGTCGTCGAGGATAAAGGAATAGGGATGTCTAAAGAGGATCAAAAGCATATCTTTGATAAATTCTACAGGGTACATACCGGCAATGTGCATGATGTGAAGGGATTCGGCTTAGGACTGAGTTATGTCAAAGCCATCACTTCAGCACACCATGGAAGTATTGATGTAAAAAGTGAACCGGGTAAAGGAAGTAGATTTTGCCTGTATCTTCCGGTTCGGCAAAAGAGCCCAAAGTGACATTGCATAACAACTGTTTGATCGCCAATCCGAAAATTGTTTAACGTATGTCAGCTAGTAAAATACTTTTAGTCGAAGACGACCAGAATTTTGGGGATGTATTAAAATCATACCTCGAGATGCATGAGTATGATGTCACCCTTGCGTCCGATGGAGTGATGGGTTTGGAAACGTATAGGAAAGGAAGTTTCGACCTCTGCATTTTTGATGTCATGATGCCACGTAAAGATGGATTTACCCTGGCCCGCGAAGTGCGCGAAAAGGACAAGGAAATGCCCATCATTTTCCTGACAGCGAAAAACCTGAAAGAGGATATCCTTGAAGGTTTCAAAATCGGTGCCGATGACTATCTGTCTAAACCATTCAATTCCGAAGAGCTCTTACTACGCATCCAGGCCATCCTGCGACGCGTCAATAAAGGTGCCGACAAAGAAGATGATGTAAAGGAATACCAGATCGGGGAATATATATTCAACTACCCATTGCGCGTCCTTACCTGGCAAGGAGGAACCGGCAATGAAAAGGAAAAATTATCGCCAAAGGAAGCGCACCTGCTTAAAATGTTTTGCCAGCATAAAAATGATGTGCTGACGCGCGCTGAAGCATTAGCTAAAATATGGGGAGAGGATAATTATTTCACCGCCAGATCGATGGATGTTTTTGTCACCAAACTCCGCAAATACCTCAGCAAAGACTCCAATCTTCAGATCATGAATATTCATGGCAATGGTTTTCGATTGATCGAAAAGGATCAAGTCGACATGTGAGTTGTGAGTGTTAAAATATTCGCGAAGCGAATATTTTAACTGTTAACAGTTAACTGCTAACTTTTTACTGCATCTGTCCTTCATCATTGAAATCACCTCTTAGTTCGCGGAAACGTTTTCGGGCTTCTATGGCAAAGGTGCTGTCGGTATATTCCATGAACAACTTTTCATAAGTGATCATGGCTTTTTCAGGATTGTTCAACTGATATTCGTAGAGTTGGGCTTGATTGTAGAGGGCATTGTCTGCGCGGATCTCCTCGGGAAAGGTTTCAACGATTTGTTGATAAAGGGAGTCGGCCATGTTGTAATCTCTTTTCTTTTCGTAGAGTCTTGCTTTGAGATAGAGAATATCATCTTTCAATCCATGTTCGGAATAGATATTGCCGAGGATGGTAAGTTTTTCGATGGACTCATCAAGTTTGTTTTGAAAAATCAGCAACTCAGCTTTTGCATATTCACCGAGTGCATGTGTATTGCTATCCAGTCCAAGATTGTCCATGATGAATATGCTCAGGTCAAGCGCATCATTGGAGATCAGTTTTGATGTGGAGGTTTTAAGGATATCAAACTGTGTTTGCGCCCATTCAAAATCGCCATTGTAATAAGAGAGTTTTGCATTTCTAAACCTGGCATCTTGTCCGATCAGATCTTCAACGAAAGCTTTATCAACCTGTGAATACAACAAGGTGGCTTCCCATATCTCACCGGACATCAAATAATAATCGCCCAGGTCAAGTTTTGCATAAGCCTGGACAGTATTGTTAATGCCGGGAAGGTTGACCACCTGCTCCAGATAGGAAATCGCTTTTGCCAGGTCATTGATGTATAAGCCTTCGAGCATAGCCAGTTCGGAAACGATCAGCGCGGTGCCGGCATGAATACCATTTACATCAAGGAATGCGACATATTCTGCTTCAAGTACGCGCAGTTGGTCTGTTGTGTAACTGAAGTTGTCGGTTATCTGGCGGCGTTTGGTGGACAGGCTGGCGCGTTTAGCTTCATTGTAGTAGGGCGAACCCGGACTTTGATACGACAGGATATATTCATATCCATCTATGGCGGTCGCATAATCTCTATCATTGCCTGCTATCTGAGCGAGCCTGTAGACTCTGAGGCCATTTTCTCCCATTCTTTTATCCAGGGCTTTTGCCTGGCGCATGGCTTTGCTGTAATCTTTTTGCTGGATAAAAGTCCATGCAAGCATCTCAGGGAAGTAATCTGTCTCCGGATTGTCCTGAATGAAGACATACAATTGGGTTAACAACTCCGGGTAATCTTCCTTCGTCAGGGATCGTTGCAGTAAGTTTTGTATGTTTTCCAGCCGATCAGGACTGGATTGGAGCGTATACAGATATTGTTCGATCATTTTCGACATATCCCCGTTTCGCTTATATAGATCAGCAAGCTGGTAGGAGAATATGCCTGACTTGCCTAATAGTTCCTCACCTTTTTCATAGGTCTCTATTGCTTCGTCATATTTGGCCTGGCTCAGAAAAGCATTTCCGAGGCGCGTAATGGCATCGATGCGGGCAGGTAATTTTTCGATGGCCAATCGGTAGGAGGCCTGTGCCGCGTCATAGTTGCCGATGCGTTCCTGGACATTCCCGAGGGTGACCAGCATACTAAAATCATCCGGCTGCGCTTTCATCTGCAATTGAATCTCTTTTTCAGCCTGGTCGTATTCGCGGAGGGCTAAGAGACATTCGATGTACTTATTGAAATAGATGAAATTGTTATTCTTTTTAGCGGTTTCATGAAGTTTGAGATAGAGGTCTCCTGCTTTTTGGTATTCGCCCTCCAGGTAGTATTGATCAGCCAGTTTTGAATTCTGACCAATAGCCTGCATAGACAAAAGGACTAAAAAAAGTGGAAGAAGAAATCGGAACCTCATAAAAGTGGAATATATGTAGCTAAAACGCAAACGGGTTTGGTAAAGTTGCTCCTATCGATGCTATGCCGTTTTCAGATGGGATAGCTGATCATCAATAGGAAGCAGGACATTCATCTAATAAAAAAGGTTGACTGCTACTGCGTCAACCCTTTTTCTTGTATACAGCATCCTTAAAAGATAAGTGCTGAATTATTTTTCAAGATCTAGGTTTGCTGCTTTTGTTGCTATGGATCTTCCTAATCTCAGACCTTCAGAACAATCAAGGCGTATATGTACGCCAAGCGGAATCCGGGAATAGGCATCTTCTTCTGCAAGTTCTTTCCATGAGCTGAAGGTTCGTGGATATCCGGCAAACTCGGTTCTCCCCAAATGGCAGTGATCCGTAAATTCATATTGCGCGCCAAAAAAACGATCAAACATAACCTCGCATACACCTGCAAATGTGCTGTGGCCGGAAGGGTAGCCCGGAAAAGAAGGCGATAGACCTGGTGTACCGATGGCTTCGCCGAGGATGGGTTTGAAATCCGGATCAATATATTTTCTGATAAAGGTCTCCGGGCGCTCCGTGTTGTAGGTATATTTTGATTTCCATGCACCAACTGAAGCATCATTGAACCCAATACCCATTTTGCAGTATAAGTGGAGGGTTTCCTCCAGGTTCGTTTTTTCCAGCTTAATCACCTGATTGGCGATGGCAAGAATCCTGGCCGGGGGACTGAAAGTCAGGCCAGTGAGATCATCGCTCCAGAATTCAGCGATCCAACGGGATTCGTCATTCATGTTGTTGATCGCATCGGCTACTTCGAGATTGTCTTTAAACCAAAGGCTGGTTGGATTTGTGTTGTAGGCAAAAGCAGGGGGAGGAGAGAGCAGGTCATTTTGACTAGCAGCAAAAACCCTTACATCGCCCCAGTAAGGGAAGAGGGCTCTGCTAAGATCAGGATAGGTGGGTATCCACAAACCGTCACCTACTGGCGGAAAATAATCTGTCGGGCGCCCGACGCGGACCTGCGATGCACCTACCTGATCTGTTTCAGAATAGGAGATCATTGTATTCGCTACTTTTTGTCCCCAATCGATAGAAGCATTGACGATGCCTTGGGGCACATTCCGGCCCAGTTTTTCCAGTTGTTGTACTTCCGTTCTCTGGATGTCAAAGTGATGGTCCTGAGTAGCATTATAAAGGAAAAAAGAAAATGTTCGTGCATAAAAAGCATTCAGAGCTATCGACCAATCAATCTGCGATGGCTGATAGGCAAGTGAAGTAGCGGGAAAGTCAGGGATCACTTCGCTCAGTGATTTGTATTTGGTCATTCCCGGTACCGCCGTTTCGTAAGCGCCCATGTTGATATAGGCCATGGCACGGCAGGTAGGTGCAGGTCTAAATCCATCAAGATCCTTTTCTATGGTCAGATAGAGTTCAGCCCATTCCCAGACAATAGCATGGGATTGTTCTGCAACAGAGGAGGTAGTAGGGAGATATTCAATTGGGTCTTCTTGCTCTACGCACGAAACGAAAGCAAATAGAAGTAGCGCAAATGGCCAAAGTCTGAGGTGAAACTTCATGGGATTATCAGATTTGAAACAAGTATCAAAGGTAGACCTTTGTTGCCCCTTAAGCAATAACAGTAACATAATTATTATATTATCATATGATAGAAATATAATTATTTAAAATATTGATTTTAAGAAGGAAACATAATGCAAAAGCAACTTTCGTCATAATCATGATGGACCATGAGATAGAAAGGCGATTAATGGCGCGCCTAGTCAAATGCTCTGTTTTGTCCCCCAACGATCTGGATGAACGCTCCGTTTTGCTCACCAACCTTCCCGCCCATTCGGGACGGGATTTTCGCTTCGATGCGACCCAGACAGGGACTTAAAATTGATCGAGCTAGGCCCCTTCCGCCCCTTCCGCCCCTTCCGCCCCTTCCGCCTCTTCTGCCCCTTCTGCCCCTTCTGCCTCTTCCGCCTCTTCCGCCTCTTATGCCCCTTCCACCCCTTCCGCCCCTTCCACCTCTTCCGGCTCCACTCCTATTATTTTTCATGATCCCACCTTCATTCCATCCCAACAGCCTAAAT
>JBBRDL010000031.1:0-30898 GCA_038203965.1 Chitinophagales bacterium
CAGGCGATAGCTGCAAAGACTTCATATGAAGAGGCACTCACCAATGTAATAACCTCTCCATTAAAAATGAAGGAAACAGGAATCACCCTGAGTGATAAGATGAAAGCCAATCTTGCTGTCGGACATTCCATGGGGATGCCAGTCAATAACTGGGATCTGAATTCCATGCAGGGAGCCGGCGGAATCCGCAGTTCTGTGCATGATATGCTTTTATTTCTTTCAGCCAATCTGGATCTCACAAAAAGCCAGCTATCAAAGGCGACGGGCTTAAGACATTTGTAAGGCCTGGAATACTGTCATTATAGGGGTAAAACGTATTCACCGCCCTGTCCCATTGTACGATTTTACCATTGTGCAATCCCATCCAAATATTGCCCAACTTATCCTTTGTCATGCACCGGACCGTAGACCCTTCCGCCGCTGCCGGTTGAATAGTCCTCCATTGATCTATTTTGGGATTATACTTATGAATCAAACCATGCTGGCACCCAGCCCAGATGGAATGATCATCCAACTCTACAAAGCTCCAAACAAAATTGTTGTCAAGATGACCTGGAAAATTTACCGTTTTCTCAAATCGCCACGCCGAATCGTATATCGTTATGCCTCCACCCCATGTCGCAACATATTTCTTCCCATTGCTGGCTTCTAGAAAATTCGTAATTTCATTTTCAGGGAGGGACTTCGTTGTTGGCTCGTGATGTATGGATTGAAAATATTGACGGTAAGGATTAAATATATACACACCCTTGTCTGAACCGACCCAAATGTTTTCCTCCCGGTCCTGAAATAGATAAGTCACATTGTATTGATCTTGTGTCTGGGTATTGGTTCTTTCATCACCCACCACAGTCGAAAATCTATCGCTTGCCCGATCGTAATGTAACAATCCAACCCGGTTGGTTCCAAACCATAGTGCATGATGATTATCTTCAAACATAGCTGTCAAACCGGTGGTTAACGGACCACTGAAATCTATACCTTCTCGCTCTTTGATTTCACTAATCGAATAGCTGTAAAGTTTTCCCATATTGGGTTCATATCGGAAAAAGGAATCCTGGTAGGTGCTCCACCAATAATTCCGTTGAGTGTCTTTCAAGATACTCAAAAATATTTTTTTTGAATTCCTTCCGCTGAATAGTGTAGGAAATAATGGATGTTGCGCCGCCGGGTAGATCTGCTTTGTTTTTTCATCCAGCACAATCGTCCCGCTTAGTAGATTAACCCAGGTGACGCCTCTTTCATGATCTACAAGAAAGAAAGAACTTCGCTGTGGATTGAGCGATTGGACATAAAAATAATAGGGATAAAAGCCATGGCGAATATGATCATATTGAAATAGACCAAATTGGCCGGCCATCCATGCTATACCATCCGGGCCATTATATCTGGTAAAGGTAAAGGAGGTATCACTCAATAATTGATCCGGGGCATATGTCGTAAATTTCTTTTGATCAAGATCAAATTTTTGAAGCTGTAGATTTGTAATCCAGATACAATGATGAAGCGTGTCCATGAATAAATCGCCTGTCGCGGCTCGTATTATTCCATGAGGGTCATCCGGGTTGTAGGGATAATCAACAAATCTTAAGCCATCATATCGTTGTAATCCATATGGGGTTAGAATCCAAATAAACCCTTTCGTATCCTGAGTGATCGACAAGACCGTATTATGCAATAATCCATCCCGCTGGTCCACATGTTGGAAAGTGTAATGGATATCCTGAGCATATAAGAGGCCGCACCAATAGAGGGAGAAGAGGAGGAAGATAAGGCGCATAGAATAAAGTTACTCGAATGAGTGAACATAGAGGGTTCAATGTAGAGAAGGAACAATTAATCATCATTGGTTCTATTGACTCTCTCGATGTTTATATCCTCTGACCTTTCGGGCTTCGTGGCCGGGTTAGTAGACAGGCCTATTATACCCGATCCGCAGTTTCCTATTTTGATTTTCATTCGGGAATCCTGATATATCCTGAACCCGGGCAGGAGCTTGATTTGATTTGCCGCCTTCATGGTCACATTTACGCCCAAACCCCCACTGATTGGATTATAAGCATATATCGCATTTGAGGATTCAAAATTGTACTGTCCCTGATTGATATCGAAATCAACCAGGACTAGAGAAGGACACGCTTCGTACAGATCTGATTGCCATATACCACGCCCATAGGTGGCGGCCTTTATTTGACCAGCCACATAATTCATTTCAAGGTCAGTGACAGGCACATGAGGTAAAGCATTTGAGAACGGAATCCAATCGGGTAAAGAATCATCTGTATAAAAAACACCAATTTCTGTCCCGACATATACTGCACCCGAAGGGCTATTGGTCGTATTTGCGAAAGCGATAGAATATACTGGGATATTGGGTAAGGAAAGCGACAAATTTGACCACGTCGTTCCCGAGTTTGTACTCCTGAATACTTTAACGCCAGCTTCGTATCCGGAGATTGTTACCCATGCTTCGTTTCGATTAGCAGGATTTACTGCTATGGAACTAGTGAATGTCGTATTACTTATGGGTAAAGGTTTTACTGTCCAAATCGGATTGCCCGCCATTGGATTTGTACACACCCAAAAATTATTGCCATTTGAAATATAAAGGGATGTATTAGCGCCTTGATCATCACTGCAAATGGCCATAGACGGTGATTTAGCTCCTGAAGTCTCACCGATGCCTGGAGGACCAATATTGATCCAGGATGGGTTCTCTGTACTTCGCATGATGCCGTCGAGTGAATAAGCGTACACGATATCTGGATTTTCCCATTCGGGAAATACAAAATGGGGTGGCTGTTGCACGATCGGCGTAATCCAGGGGTAAAAGTTCGGATTTCCGCGATTAGGTAAAAATGAAGGTGTAAATGAATTGCCACCATCACTGGAAGCCCACAAGTCACCGTTCTGTTTGCAAGCATAGACTTTCATATTGTTAATTGAGTTAAATATATTATCCATGCCATCTCCTCCCAACACCCACAAAAAATCACCTGATGGATTTCTGAGTAAATGTCCATTGTCCTGAGCACCTCCAATCAAGCGATCATCTGCATTATTGGTGCCACTGATTCGATAATATTCATTGATGACCAAACCGTCACTTCTATTACTCCAGGTACTGCCATTATCTGTGCTACGGTACACACCTCCGTCATTACAAAGCCATAGGTCTCCATTTAATGGATTCCGCTTTATGTTATGCTGATCCGAATGTATTGCAGTAGCAGTTACTTCATTTAGCGTAACACCTCCGTCTGTAGATTGAAATGCATTTAATCCCCCGACAAGTACATTGTTTTCATTATTGGGATCTACATACAAGGTATTCGCATACCATGACAAACTACGGCTACTGTTGAATAAATCACCATTATTGGTACAGGTATTACTTCGCATGGCAAATGAGCCACCACTGTTTCCAGAATAAAAGAGGCCGTTAAAGAGATTCACTCCACCTATCACGTAACCCGGCCCCGCCAACAGATATACCGCATTCCCATTATTGGGCGTGACGCCAATTTCCATTCTGTCTACATTCAACACCGAATTAATAAGTAGCGAAGTAACGGAATTGGTGGTCAAATTTAAGGTTGAAAAATTATTTGAAATCCTGGTCGTAAAATATAACACATTGGGATCACTGGGTTTAAATTCCATATCATTAATATTTCCCACGGCAGCTGTCAATGCCCAAGTATTGCCACCATCCATGGTACGATGGATGCCATCTTCGAGCGCAGCCAATACTATATTTGAATTCGTAGGGTGCATGAGTAACTTGTTCCCATTGAACTGCTGGGATAGGTTTAGACTTAAATTTGTTCTAGTCCAGCTTAACCCACTGTTATACGATTTAATGACCCCAATACTATTATGAAAATAAACATTTCCAGTTATCACATCACCTATCAACGCATAAAGTATATTGTTGTTTGGTGCCGGAGAAACCACGATATCCGAAATACCTAATATGGGAAGATCCACGGTGAGGTTCATCCATGTATCACCATTATTATTTGTTTTCCAAATGCCTCCTCCTGCGGTAGCTGCATACACAATCGCACTGTTGACCGGATCAAATGCCACACTATTTACTCTTCCCTGCTGAGCCTCAGGTCCATTGGAGCCGGCATGCCCCAGATTAATCCAGTCTCCGGTCGTCGACATTCGGGAACGATCCAGCGACATACTTTCAAGCGCTTTGACAGCTTGCGTATTTTTTCCAACATAGCTTTCCAATCGACCAGTCCCATCTAAGTGCTGGCTTGCAAACCACTCCCATCTTTTCCATTGTTTATAGCCTGATTTGTTGCTGCCAACAGCAGTATTATAATACATATCAATCTGGGCGGCCATTTCAATAAAATTTCCTTTAAACTCCTTTGGGTTTATTGCATTCAAAAAACCTTGTGTAAATGACATTTGGGGCATGCAGAGCAATCCAAGCATGCCAATGATGTACATGATTCCCTTTTTCATATTGTCTTGCCTTAGGCTTAATTAATGCGTTTGTTTTCGTTCCAACTCTTCAATGCGTCGGTTGAGCTCAATAGCATGCAACGTCAGTTCTTCAATCTTCTCCATCATTTTTTGCTGCATCTCCCCGACGGGTATCCCACTGTTTTCAATTTCACTTGCAGAAGGGATATTGGGTAGATGATGATTGAGTTGAATGAATTTCTCAATATCTGCAAGGGACATGAGATGGTAATTTTCTCCAAAGACATAATCCGGCCAGCCCACCGTCTCTATGACTAACTCTTTAGCTTTTATGCTTCCATTGACAGCCAATTTGTATCCCGGTAATGGATCAGGTGTTCCCATCGCAATATTACCGGCAGGATCTATATTGATGACGGCTATACTATTTGAAAAAATCCGCATTATATGATTTGAAAATGTCCCAAACCCGCCAGACACGCCACCTACCCTGGTGCTCAATATTATTCCTCCATCACTGATGTGTGATACGCCATCGCTGTTATTGGGAGTGTTTACAGTAAACTTACCAAAGGACCCCTCATTATTCGTTCCCACGACAACCTTGCCATCCGGATACATTTGCAGCCGGCCAATCCCATTGACCATGAGTCTCAATGTATGGTTTGTCGATGTTCCGAAGGCAGCAGATACGCCACCTATATTTGTATTCAGAATAATCCCACCTTCGCTGACCTGTGAAATACCGTCGCTATTATTCGGAGTATGTACGGTAAACTTACCAAAGGATCCGTCATTATTCGTTCCCACGACAATGTTTCCATCCGGATACATTTGCAGCCGGCCCACACTATTGACCATAAGCCTTAATGCATGGTTTGTCGCTGTCCCGAAGGAAGCAGATACGCCCCCAATAGCTTCTCTGACAATGATTGAATCTGGTCCTGCGATGTGTTCAAATCCGGTATTGTTGATGTCTGTTTGCACGGTGAGTTTAGCCGTAGGTTCCATCATCCTTGTTGGAGCTTGCCCCATAAAGTTTTGCGCTCCACTATCATTCCCGATGATGACATTCCCATTCGGCCAGATATGAACTTTATCTTGTCCTCCTGAAGTCAGGCTGAACACATTAGGGGAGGTTGTGCCAATAGAGGCCGATACTTCATTGATACGCGATGACAACGTGATCGAATCTATTCCGCCTATTTGTGAAAAGCCAATACTATTGGTATCTGTTTGGATCGTTAGAGGAGCACTTGGCTCTGTGGTCCCGATACCTACATTATTATTGAAGTAAAGATAAAGCCCACTGGTATCCCATCCCATACTTGATGCTAAAGGAGATTTACTTGTATTCTTTACCACCCATTTTTGCTCTGTACTATCATACAAGAGACTGACCATCCCACGGTCCGGAATATTCAGATTCTCACCAGTGCCTGTTATGATACGTTGTGTAGAGTCAACTGCAAGATCCAGGTAATTTAGCTGCATATTGAAATTGCTACGATTGAAGAGTGTCACCATTCGTCCATCAATACCTGCGGATATCCCTGATATAGTGAAATCACCTAGCGTGTCTAAAACCCTGTAATAACTATATTTAGTGCTGTTGACATCCAGTATGTAATTTATACTATCAGCAATGGTGAGGTCACCGGTTCTGAAAATGACATCCCCATTGACATCCAGCATGGCTTCCGGTGTTTCTGTGCCGATGCCTACATGTTGGGCTCTCAGGGTTGTTAAGGCGGTAACTAAAATTATTCCTGTGATTATGACATTCTTCATGTTGATTTGATTTGAAGTTTAAATTTTAAGGATAAACCATGGACTGCGACTGCCCCAGATGAATCAAATTTGATGGAATAAATCGCTTTTCCTGATACTGAATGAGTAGATGGCACAATCAGGCTATTGTATAACCATTGAGGGAAAAGGGTGGTAGCTCTTGCAGCATCTGAGGAGAACCAATAGTCGATGGGCTGGTATGAAAAGTGAATATGGAGGCCCTAGGTTCTCCCGGTTTATACTTTTGGTATTTACAGCATATTCGCGTATGTTAGTTGCTACTTATTTTTGAGATATGAAATACTTTTTACTATTTACCCTCACCGTTTTATTGCTTGCTTTCGCGAGCCCTAACGCTTCAGGCCAATATAATACCCTTATAACCAGTGACTCGCTCAAAGCTGTGGTCGATATTGCACCATTCCACGACCCGTATGCCTTCAACGTCAAGTATGCTGAAATGCCACATCCTTCAGGCAAAGCTGCGATGCGTGCCTTCCTGAGAGGCAGAAAACTGGAGGCACAGCGTAATACGCCTCTGAAGCCCGAAGTCACCTATCAAAACAGGAGTGTCATTCCTCCTCCGGAGATCCTGGCAAGTTTTTCAGGGAATAGTATCATTACCGGTACACCGCTCGATAATCACCTGGCCGTTGGGCCGGCTGAGCATATCGTCTCTACCATCAACACACACATGTTGGTCACTAACAGCGTTGGTTTCTGGCTCGGATCATACAAGCTCGATGAGTTTTTTGCTTCCACAGGTGGGCTCATCAATCGTTTTTTTGATCCACGTGTTATCTATGATCCTCAGCAGGATCGTTTCATCATGGTGATCATGAATGGGAGCGAGTGTGAAGACAGCGAAATAGCTCTTGCTTTCAGCCAGACCAATGATCCCCGTGGCTCATGGAATCTGTATGATCTGGATGGATGCCTTAACGATGATGGCACCTTTGCAGATTATCCGATGATCGCGATCACAGAGACAGAACTATTTCTGACCTACAACGCAGTCAATGCAGATAGCTCGTGGCAAACCGGTTTTTTTGGCACCCAGATTCACCAAATCAACAAGATGAATGGGTATAATGGAGAGACGCTCGATCGTAAAGTCTGGAAGGATATCTCTTACAATGGAAGACTCTTGCGCAATATCTGTCCGGTCCGCAATGCGGATGAGACATTGCCTTCTTCTATGTACTTTTTGTCAAGTCGCAATTTTGATATTTCTAATGATTCCATATTCCTATTACACTTGACCGGAGAGGTGGATGACCCTAATGCAGCATTGGCTTTGACCTATCGGATATTGGATCAGCCGTATGGCGTCCCGCCTTTTGCAGTGCAGACTAAGGATTCGATGGATACAAATGACGGACGTATACTTGATGCATTTGAGCAGAGTGGTACCATACAATGGGTAAGCAACACTATGGATTTTAATTCAGGGCGTTCTGCCATCTTCCACGGGGCGTTGAGTCTGCCTCAGTTGCAGGATGTAGCTACCGGACATATCATAGCACACCCTACAGATTACCTTGGATATCCCGGGATTTCGTGGACAGGCTCAGATCCATCTCAGCAGGATGCTATCATAGTGGTGAGTCATTGTTCGCCCACACGGCATCCGGGTGGGTCAGCCTTATATTCAGATGGATTGGGTCAATACAGCGACTTCGTTTCCATCAAGGAAGGCACCCGTGCAGTAGATATGCTTCCCGGCACTGTGGAAAGATGGGGCGATTATATCGGCATTCAGCGGTTATATCATCAGCCGGGTAGTGTCTGGATATCATGCTCCTATGGTCGACAAGGCAATTCCAATGAAGCTTGGATAGCTAAGCTGGCCCGTAATGAAGAAAATGTTGCTACAGAAGAAACAACGAAAGAAAATATCGAAGTAAATGCGTATCCCAATCCTGCTGATAACTATATCCAAATCGATATAGAAAATCCGGATGGTAAAAACATCACCGTTTCCCTTTACGATGCTTCTGGCAAGCCAGTGGAAACCCTTTTTGATGGCCCACCAGATTATGCCGGTAAAGCGAGTTTGAATTTTGCGATTCATATGCTGCCTGCAGGACAATATTTAGTTCGAGTTTCACTTGATCATGAGGAAGTGGTGACGAAGAGTATCGTGAAGATGTGAGACAGTGAGACAGTGAGACAGTGAGACAGTGAGAAAGTGAGAAAGTGAGACAGTGAGACAGTGAGACAATGAGACAGTGAGACAATGAGACAGCAATACAGTGAGAAGATTGTTCTGTAGTGATTTCATTTGACTTACACGGTGTATCTCCCGTCTCGCTTCTATAGTCTCCCGTCTACAGTCTGCCATCTAAAGTCTACAAATTCAGCATCTTCCCTTGCTTCCTCCGCTGCCTTCGTTTCAGAATCGCTACATTCGTAGCTCTAAAATCAAACAATTATGAAGCGTAATATTTTCATATCCTTTGCATTTCTGTGTGCCCTAAGCCTGAATGCGCAGCAAAAAATGACCCCTGACCTGCTATGGAAACTCGGACGTGTCAATGCATTGGGACTTTCACCCGATGGCAAAAATGTAATTTATTCCGTAAATACACCTGACTGGGAAGCTAACAAGGGCAGTTCGAAAATGTACCAGATACTGGTGGAAGGAGGAGCGCCGGTAGAAATCACAACAAATCCTGTAAAAGATAAAAATAGCTCACCTGATGGAAAGTATATGCTCTCGCACAAGGAAGTGCAAGTGCTTAAAATTAAAAGCAGTGATATATATCCTGAACTCAGCAAATCAAATGCCTATGTCTTTAATGACCTGATGATCCGTCACTGGGATACCTGGGAAGAAGGTGCATTTGATCACGTGTTTCTTTCATCCATGAGCAATGGGGTCCCCACAAGTGAAATTGATCTTATGGCAGGAGAACCCTATGACTGCCCTCAAAAACCATTCGGCGGAGATGAAGATTACATCTTTGGGCCGGATGGCACTACTGTATTATATGTCACCAAAAAGAAATTTGGTAAAGACTATGCCGTCAGCACCAATACCGATATATACGAGTACAATATTCTTACAAAAGAAACACGAAATATTACCGAAGGAAGAATGGGTTATGATGTCAACCCAACATATAGCAAGAGGGGTGTTCTGGTGTCTCTGAGTATGCGACGCGATGGGTATGAATCAGACAAACAGGATATCATCATCAACAACAATGGACAACATATCAACTTAACAGCACACCGGGATGATATACATGTAGATAGTTATAAATGGGCTGCGGATGGCACACATATTTATTTTACAGCGCCGATCAATGGAACAGTTCAGTTGTTTGACATTCCGGTACCTTACCCGATCACTACTACTGCACAGACCATCCGACAAGTGACTACAGGTGATTTTGATATCACAGGCATCGTTGGGCAATCAAGGGAAACGCTTGTTGTCTCCCGTACAGATATGAATCATGCTACGGAATTGTACACCGTCAACCTGGCAGATGGTTCAATGAAACAACTGACGCATGTCAACGATGACATCTATAGGACCATTTCTATGGTGAAGACTGAGCGAAAATGGGTGAAGACGACAGACCATAAAGAAATGCTCGTGTGGGTCATCTATCCACCGGATTTTGATCCCAATAAAAAGTATCCAACTCTTTTATATTGCCAGGGAGGACCACAATCTGCCTTGACACAGTTTTATTCTATGCGCTGGAATTTCCAGGTCATGGCTTCACAAGGATACATCGTTGTAGCGCCCAACCGTAGAGGAATGCCAGGCCATGGGACGGAATGGAATGAAGAGATCAGTAAGGATCATGGTGGCCAGGTGATGAAAGACTATCTGTCAGCAATTGATGCAGTCAGCAAGGAAGCGTATGTGGACAAAGACAGGCTTGGTGCAGTTGGTGCAAGCTATGGTGGTTATTCTGTGTTTATGCTTGCAGGTATTCATGAGGGACGATTCAACTCATTCATATCGCATGACGGGATCTTTGATATGCGCAGTATGTATGGAACAACAGAAGAATTGTTTTTCGTGGACTGGGATTGGGGCGGACCTTATTGGGATAAGAAAAACAAAGCAGCGCAAAAAAACTATAAGAAATTTAACCCGGTCAATCTTGTTGACAAATGGGACACACCTATCATGATCGTGCAGGGAGGTAAGGATTATCGTGTACCGATCGAACAGGGCTTATCTGCTTTCCAGGCCGCCAAGTTGAAAGGGCTTAATGCAAGGCTCCTTTATCTGCCGGAAGAAAACCATTGGGTGCTTTCGGCGCAGAATGCATTGGTATGGCAGCGTGAGTTTTATAGATGGCTTGAAGAGACGCTTCCTGTTGTTCCTGCTGGGAGGAGTTAATTTGTAAGCGTAATCGTTTGGGAATACGGAATCAGACGATAGACTATAGACGGAAGACTGCAGACTCGTGATGCAGTAAGATGGCAAAACTTTTATTATTTCACCAGTTACAACAAAAATAATGCGAAGGCACAACTTTAAAGAGTTGCGTATAAGGCAGCTCGGAATGGAAATCGTAGATGATATCTATCGAATCACACGTTATTTTCCGAAAGAAGAACAGTTCGGCCTAACACTTCAAATGAGGAAAAGCTCAACATCCATCCCTTCTAATATAGCAGAAGGGTGTGGTAGGGGAACGGATCCTCAGTTGATATTTTTTCTTGATATCGCCCAGGGTTCTGCCTATGAGTTGGAAACTCAATGTTACATCGCTTTACGGCAAGGTTTTGTTTCACACTCCGAAATAGATCCGATACTATCGAAAATTGATAAATGACAAAAGATGATTGACGGTTTTAAATCAAGATTCGCTTAGATCAAATCTCAGAATAAACATTGTCACGCATCTTGAGTCTTAAGTCTATCGTCTACCGTCTCACAGATTTATATTTCCCACAATTAATCATGTTGAGCTAAAGACCTTTTACTACATTAGGCAGAGATTACTGAAACATGACAAAACAAAAACCTAAACTAACTTTCTGGCAGATCTGGAACATGAGCTTCGGCTTCCTTGGCATTCAGTTTGGCTTTGCGCTGCAAAACTCCAATGTGAGTCGGATCTTTGAAACCCTTGGTGCTAAGGTGGATGATATACCCATCCTGTGGGTTGCTGCCCCGCTGACCGGATTGATCGTGCAACCCATTATAGGTTATTTTAGTGACCGGACATGGAATTTCCTGGGACGGAGGAGGCCTTATTTTTTGGCGGGGGCTATACTTGCCTCTGTGTCTTTGTTGATCATGCCCAACTCCCCTACTCTTTGGTTTGCTGCAGGGATGCTGTGGATCATGGATGCTTCCATCAATATCTCAATGGAACCATTCCGTGCTTTTGTAGGCGACAATCTACCTTCAAAGCAACGGACGACGGGGTTTGCGATGCAGAGTTTTTTTATCGGGACGGGAGCGGTCATAGCATCCTCATTACCTTATGTATTTACCAATTGGTTTGGGATCAGCAACCAGGCAGCGGAAGGGGTTATACCTGATTCAGTCAAGTGGTCTTTTTATATCGGAGGTGTTGTGTACCTGTTGGCTGTATTGTGGACTATACTTAGGTCTAAAGAGTATTCACCTGTTGAGTTGGCAGCCTTTACAGAAGGAATGGATGAAATGAAGGTAAATGCTGTCACGGCAGATGAAAAAAGTGAAGTAAGGACAATCGAAAATTTCAGAACCGGCGTCATTTTTCTGGTTTTAGGTTTAATACTGACTGTGTGGTTTGGGCTAAGTGATTTTCCCAAAGAGTTGTTTTTGTTTTCTTCGGGTGCTTTGCTGGCGGGTCTTTTGTTTTTGGTAGCAGGGGTCATGAAAAGAATGACAGGTAAACGCTTTGGTTTTGTCACCATGATAGATGATATTCAACACATGCCACCGGCGATGAAGCAGCTGGCAGTTGTTCAGTTTTTTTCTTGGTTTGCTTTGTTTTCGATGTGGATATATACAACCTCAGCAGTTACAAGCCATTTATACAATACGTCTGATGCGACTTCTAAATTGTATAATGATGGGGCAGACTGGGTATCCTTATGTATGGGTATTTATAATGGTGTGGCTGCAATTGTTGCTTTTGGCCTTCCCATCTTAGCTGCCAGGACCAATCGGAAGACGGCTCACATGATAGCATTGATTCTTGGTGGATTAGGACTTATTTCAGTTTATTTTCTTCCTGATCCTCAGTGGCTGGTTCTTTCTATGGTGGGGGTCGGCATTGCCTGGGCTTCTATTCTTTCCGTTCCTTATGCGATGCTGGTCGGCTCTTTACCTTCAAACAAGATGGGCTACTATATGGGTGTTTTTAATTTTTTTATTGTCATACCCCAGATTGTTGCAGCCGCACTCCTAGGCTTCCTTGTAAAAAATCTGTTTGATGGATCTTCGGTGCATGCGTTGATCATAGGCGGGTGTTCGATGATCCTCGCCGGTCTGTTGTGTCAGCGGGTGCAGGATGTTGATGAAAAGGTGTGAGAGGTGAGGCGTGGGTTTCTTCGGAGCTTTTATCATGGTGGTCAGCGCATTGTCCACCGCGGTCTACTTTCATGGTATGAACTTTATGTTTCTCAACTGGATCAATAACTGGGGACCAGGGGTCGCTTGGGGTATCCGGGGTGGGATCTTCCTTCTCGAGCTGATCATGTTTCTGGTCGGCAAGCCATCGGACAAGGAATAAAACTGCCAGAACCAACTCAGGCCTTCTTGCTATCTTGTCCTGATCTAAAGATCACATCATATGAACATCAAATTTTGCGGCGCAGCACGTCAGGTCACTGGCAGCAGTCACTTGCTGACGCTGGACAATGGCTTTACCATCCTCCTGGATTGTGGTTTGTTTCAGGGCAACTATAAAGAAGATCTGATCAGCAATGGACAGTTCCTGTTTAACCCAGAGGAGATAGACTGTGTTGTCCTCTCCCATGCGCATATCGACCATTGCGGGCGATTACCTAAACTGGTGAAGGATGGCTTTAAAGGTCCGATCCACTCGACCCATGCCACACGCAGCCTTTGTACGATCATGTTGCTCGACAGCGCGCATATCCAGGAAAAGGATGCTGAGTTTTTTAATAAAAAGAATCACGACCGAAGGGATGAAGAAGGAATTGTCATGCGTGATCCACTCTATACGAGTATGGATGTAGACAGCGCCATGCGATTGTTTGTAGGATATGGATACGACCAGTGGCATAAGATTCATGATGATGTCAGGCTGATGTTTACAGATGCAGGGCATATTCTGGGGAGCGCGGCAGTGACATTGGAAATCAGAGAAAACGGCAAGACTACTATGCTCGGCTTCACCGCAGATATTGGCCGACCAAATCGACCAATCCTACGTGATCCTCAACCGATGCCTGAATGCGATTACCTGATCTGCGAATCAACCTATGGTGACAGGATACACGAATCACAGCCAAATGAGATGGAACGCTTCCTTCGCATCATCAAAAAAACCTGCATTGAGAAACAAGGCAAATTGATTATCCCTGCCTTCAGTGTAGGTCGGACACAAGAGATCGTCTACCTGCTTGACCAGGCCCATTCAGCAGGTGTGCTTCCTCCTGTCAAGGTATATGTAGATAGTCCACTCGCCATCAATGCCACAGCCGTCTATGGTTCACATCCTGAATGTTTTGACAATCAATTGCATGAATACATGCTCATCGACAAAAACCCATTCGGATTCAACAACCTGACCTATATCCGTCAGGTCGAGCAATCAAAAGCGCTGAATGACAGCAAGGAAGCCTGTATCATCATCTCCTCCTCTGGGATGATGAATGCCGGCCGTGTCAAACATCACCTCTTCAATAATGTAGAAGATCCACGCGCTACCTTTCTCATCGTGGGGTATTGTACCCCTGATACGCCGGGTGGAAAATTACGAAATGGTGCTACAGGCCTGAAGATCTTTAATCAATACAAAGAAGTCAAAGCCGGTGTCGAAGTCATGGACTCTTTCTCCGCCCACGGCGACCGCGAAGAGATGAAGGATTTTGTCTGGAATCAAAAGAAGAAACTCAAAAAGTTATTCCTCGTCCACGGCGAGTACGATACACAGCAGGCATGGAGATCCTATCTCCGCGAGAATGGATTTCAGCATATAGAAATCCCAGCGTTAGGGGAGACGGTGAGATTGGAGTAAATCAGTGATCTGTGATCGAGTGATCGGTAATCATTCAAAACGCAAATTGAAAATTTGCTGACGTGAAAGTGTAGATACAATCTACGCTTATCTTCTGTTTTTTAAACAGATGGCACTTGCAGGCTGCGCCTTCAAACAGCAGCAAGTTCAAACTGCACAACTTTTGACTGTCGACTGTCGACCTTCGACTCGCATCTGGAGTCTGGTGATCTGGAGTCTGGCATCTGGCATCTGGCACAAATAAGCTAGAAACTATAAACTAGAAACTATAACAGCTTTCCTTTCTTTCTCCAAATGCTCCAATTTCTCACGGATCACATTTCGCTCATTGTTGAGGCTCTGCATGATGATGTCCAGTCGCTGGCGGGTGCTGGTGATATTGACGAGGGACTTGGATATCTGCTGCTGGACGAGATAGTCGGTGATGAGATTGTCAAAGAATATATCTGCAAACCGGCCAAACTTTTCGATGTCCATGTTGATTTCGAGTTGCATGCCTTTGAAGACATCCTGCAGCTCGTTACCGAATCGGATGAGTTCGTGTCGGGATTTATAGGCTAAATCGCGGGCGCGATCAATCGCGTCGTGCTTGCGTTGGCCTGTGCCCCGATAACGCTTACCCCACATATCTTCCTGGCCGATAAAGCGGGCATGGATAAGTTGCTGCTCCGCGCCTTGCACAAATTCTAAAGCCCTGGCCCCAGCGCCAATGGCCTCATCGACCTCTACATTGTATTTGTGCAGTTTATCTGTTTGTTGATTGATACCCTTTAAGACAAGCGCTGTCTTTGGATCAAGATCCATCAGTTCCTTTTCGCGATAGGCGATCAGCGTCTCCACTCTCCTTTCAACCGTTTCAAGCGTTTGTTCCTTTTTCGAAAGCAGGTCCAGTTCAAAGCGGATGAGTTCAATGGATTTGTAGAGTTCATTGTATCTTAAAGAGGCGCGTAGATATTCCTCTCTTTCTTTGTCCAGCTTCTCTTCTCGGTCACCAAGAAATTTCCTGAACATTGTGGTCAGTCCTTCGCGCTCCAGTGTCTCCACATCACGTTGCTCTTTAGCAAGGGTGACTCCCATCGCATGAAGGGCTTTCTCCTCCTCTTCAAGACGGCTCACAAGCTGCGTTGTGTGTTCCTTGATTTTTCGGATTTGCTCGAGTTCCTGAATACTCTCCTTCAGTTGTTGTTGTAGCTGGCTCATGACCTGCTAAAAGCTATTTGGCGCAGAAAGTTCTCCGTCGTGTCGATATCAGATGAATGGGATCTGTCACCCGATAAAGGGAGGACATGCAGACGATACGCCATGTATTTCTCTTCCAGTTGTGGTGAGGTTTTGAGTGGCTTGCGATATTCCATCGCCTGGCAACTGATCATCCATTCGATGGCCAGCAACTTCCAAGTGTTGTTGATAATTTCATAGAGCTTGATACCTGCATTTGCCGCCATACTGACATGGTCTTCCTGTCCGGCGCTGGTGACAATCGAATCTGTCGATGCCGGATGGGAAAGAATTTTATTCCGGTTGACGACGGATGCTGCAGTATACTGGCAAATCATCATTCCTGATTCGAGTCCGGGATTTTGTGACAGTGTCGGAGGCAGGCCTCTCTTACCTCCAAGCAACAAATAGGATCTTCTTTCTGAAATGCTTCCATACTCGGCAATGGCCAGTGAAAGGAAATCCGAAGTCAGCGCCAAAGGTTGTGCATGAAAATTACCACCTGATAAAATCCGGACTTCATCACCATCACCCAATACAAGCGGATTGTCAGTCACAGCATTTATTTCTCTGTCGGCAATCGTCTTTGCATAGGCAATCACATCCCTTGATGCACCATGCACTTGCGGAGCGCAACGAAATGAATATGGATCCTGCAGATGTTCTTTTGTCCTGACTTGCAGTTCGCTTCCTTTAAGCCATTTTCTGAGCGTAGCTGCTGTTTGTATTTGTCCAACCTGTTTTCGTAAAGCATGAATCCCCGCATCCAACAAAGAAGGATGAGTGTCAAAAGCATCCAAGGACATAGCCGCGCACATATCACATACTTCTGCAAGCCGATTTGCACTACTGATGGAATAGACCAGCCATGCCAGGGAATATTGCGTACCGTTGATTAATGCCAGTCCTTCTTTAGCTTCAAGTTGTAAGGTGTCAAGACCGGCCAGCATGATGGCCTTCGCAGCGGGCATTTGTTCTCTTTTATAGACCACTTCACCCTCTCCGATCATCGGAAGACAAAGATGTGCCAACGGTGCGAGGTCACCTGAAGCCCCTAATGATCCCAACATCGGCACCACAGGCGTGATGTTAAGATTATAAAGATCAAGTAGAAACCGGATCACTTCCTTTCGCACGCCGGATTGTCCCTGCGACAAACTGATAATCTTCATCAGCAAGGTCAGCCTGACAATAGCTGTGGGCACCGCAGGCCCTACTCCGCATGCGTGTGACCGCAGCAAGTTCGTCTGAAGTTGTTGTAGTCCCTCTGCCGATACAGTCACGGAATAAAGTGATCCAAATCCTGTGTTGATACCATAATATCTATCGTCTGAGGATTGGAGAAGCTTCTCAAGGGCCTTTCGGTTTTGATCTATCCGCGCCCACACATTTTCCGATAATGAAAGCTTTACGGACGCGATGGCAATGATGTCCTCCACTGCGAGATCTGCGCCGTCATATACATACTGATCCATGGCCTAAAAATAATCATACCTGATCGGCCTAGTTAATTTGGTTTAGCATATCGTTAAATGAAGGTTAAAGAAATGATTGTATAAGACAATAAAAAATGTATTACTATTTACTAATGAACATTTTATTGACGAATTCATCTATTCATAGCCATATACGGTATGAAACTTTTAAAGTCACCCTTTCGTCTTAATACCTGAATGTGAGCCAATAATTGAAGTATTTTTGGCGTCTCTACAAAAACTATTCATTCATTCAAAGCTAAACCATGAATAAAATAACCTTTTTGTTCCTTTTGATGACTCTGGGAACACTCACCACCATCAGTGCACAGCGTATCGCTATCGTGGATATCACCAGGGTGCTTGAAGAAATGCCGGACTACCAGTCTGCGCAGACTGAGCTTGATAAAGTCGCCGCTGAATGGCGCCAGCAAATAGCGCTTGAGTACGATCAGATCAAAGCCATGTATAATAAATATCAGGCTGAGCAGGTCCTTCTAAGTGAAGAGGCACGCAAGAAAAAAGAAGAAGAAATCATGGAAAGAGAAAAACAGGTCCGTGATCAACAGAAGGAAAAATTTGGCCCTGAGGGCGCTCTTTTCAGGAAACGTCAGGACCTGGTGCAACCTATCCAGGAGAGGGTATATGGTGCTATACAAACCTATGCGGATGATCGCGGATTCGACTTTATATTTGATAAGGGCGGTAGTTCCGGGTTGATCTTCTCCAACGCAGAATATGACAAAACGGATGATGTCATCCGGTTGGTCAACAAATAAATTTCAAATCATTACTTTTGCATACTTTTTTAAAAATAACAACTACATGAAATCAACATTGAAATACACCCTGATAATGGCCTTTGGACTTATGCTCAGCCTATCAGCTGAGGCACAGAAATTTGGCTTTGTCAATTCAGGCAGTATCCTGGAAGCGATGCCTCAGGTAAAGGAGGCTGAGTCTAATCTCGAAGCACTCGGCAAACAACTTCAGGCTAAAGGAGAAAAAATGATGCAGGATTTCCAGCTCAAATACCAGGAGCTCGAACGCAAAGTTCAGGGTGGGGATATCACTCCTAAAGCCCAGGAAACAGAAGCTGCTATGCTCGAAGAAGAAAGGAATAAAATCCTTCAATATGAGCAGGAAATGCAGAAACAACTTTCGGACAAAAGAGAGTCCTTATTGTCTCCAATCCTCGCGGAAGTAAAAACAGCCATCGATGCCGTAGCCAAAGACAATGGGTACACATATATTTTTGACGGCAGTCCGGGTGTAGGGGTGATCCTCTATGCAGACGAAAGCACGAATGTAACAAACCTTGTAAAAGGCAAACTGGGTCTGTTGTAATCATACTGCCCCATTCAAATAAAAAAAGTCCGGATGATCTCATCCGGACTTTTTTTATGCTTCTACCCAACAGACGATTAATTAATCTGTTTTTCACTTCTCCTTCGCCTCAGCCTTAGCCTTAGCTATATTCTCCGCTTTCTGTTGATTTAAAAAATCATTTAGTTTATCGATCTCAAAAGATGATTCCATCTGACCGAATGAATTTACTTTTATATCAAAGCCTTCAAGTCCCTCATGAAAAGAAGGTCTTGGTGGAATGGGCGTTTCCGGTTTCTTTTTTTTCCTTGGCATAGCAGATCTATTTTAGGATGATGGTGGCAAATAATTTCGCTCTGCCATCTGTTTCATCCTGTTGACCGTCTTCTCTTTTCCTAATACTTCCGCAATAGCAAACACATCAGGGCCCTGCGTTGTTCCAGTCAGGGAGGCACGCAACAACGGCATGATCACACCCATTTTAATGCCGCTTGCATTGATCATCTCTTTTGCACAGGCGGCGGCAGTTTCATGATTGAACGTTTCAAGCGTCTGGATGGATGTCGCTATTTTCAAAAACACACCTGTTACCTCCGGCGCCCATTTTTTATTGATTTCGACTTCATCAAAAACAAGGGCATCTGTGAAAAAATAATATCCCTGCGGAATCACTTCAATCAAACGGTGCACACGGGCTTTGAGCAGATTAAAAACAGATTCCAAGTCACATGATTGCAGATTGTATCCTGCTTCTTCTCCATACTTTCTCAGGCGGGGTTCAGCAGATGCAAAACGGAGTTGCTGCATATACTGCTGATTAAACCATAGCGCTTTATCATAATCAAATCTAGCACCTCCTTTATGGATTCTTTCCGGATCAAAAACCTTGATCAATTCCTCGAGTGAAAAAATTTCTTGTTCTGTACCGGGATTCCAGCCAAGGAAAGCCAGGAAATTGATGACCGCTTCCGGTTCAAAACCATAACTGTCAAAACCTTCTATGGATTCTTCTGGATTAATGGAAGGCCATGCAAGGGGGAAAACAGGAAAACCAAATTTCTGCCCGTCACGTTTGCTGAGCTTGCCATGCCCATCAGGTTTCAGAATGAGCGGGAGATGCGAGAATGTAGGCATGTTATCCTCCCATCCAAAAGCGCGGTATAATAAAACGTGGTGTGCTGTACTCGGCAGCCACTCCTCTCCTCTGATCACATCGGTGATCTCCATCAGGTGGTCATCGACCACATTGGCCAGGTGATAAGTTGGATAGCCATCCGTCTTGAGTAAAACCTTGTCATCCAGTTCGATACTATCAAATACGACTTCTCCTCGGATTTTATCCTGGATGAAAATGGCTTGCCCGGGATCTACCCTGAGTCGGATTGTATAAGGGGCAACATCCAATAACAACGTCTCCACTTCTGCAGGTGCTAAAGCCAGGCTATTTTTCATTTCTCCCCTGACAGAGGCGTCGTACTTGGGGTTCTGAACACCCTTTTCGGTGTGGCGCAGGCGCATTTGTTCAAGTTCTTCAGGAGTATCCCAGGCGAAGTAGGCTTTTCCTGAATGCACCAGTTGAAGTGCATAATCCCGATATATATCCATCCTTTCTGATTGTTTGTAGGGTGAAAAAGGGCCGCCCTCTACCGGACCCTCATCTGGTGTCAACCCCAGCCAGTTAAGAGATCGGATGATATAATCTTCTGATCCCTCCACGTATCGGTTCTGGTCGGTATCCTCAATACGCAGGATAAATCGACCACCATTTTGGCGAGCGAGGAGATAATTATATAGTGCAGTCCTGATTCCACCGATATGGAGGGCCCCGGTCGGACTTGGGGCAAACCTCAATCTATTCATAATTCCTTCTTATTTTTGCGGTCAATTTTGAGAAAAGGAGTCTTTTTTTACAAAAATGCCTGTTTTTCAACTACATAATGCAGCGAAACTGCAACCAATTACGTTTACAAAACATTTACCAAGCGACAATAAAGGCATCTCCGGCAAAGATAGCCATTCCATGAACCCAGTCTACCTTGTTTAGCAAACCATGTATTTAGTACACACGCCGCAATATGTTCAGGCACTCTTTCCGGGACTCATCTGGAAAATGTCCGGGAACCACAAAGAAATCTACCTCACATTTGATGACGGCCCGATCCCTGAAGTAACTCCTTGGGTATTGGATGTGTTGAAAGAATATAATGCCAGGGCCACTTTTTTCTGTGTCGGTGATAATGTCCGAAAGCATCCGGATATCTTCGAAAAGGTGATCAGGGAAGGCCATACCGTCGGGAATCATACCTATAACCATCTGTCAGGGTGGGCTACAGAAAATATCTCCTACTTTCATAACATCAGGCATTGCGCCCGCAAGGTCCATTCAGGCCTCTTCCGTCCGCCGTATGGCAAAATGAAACCTAGCCAGGTCCAGTTTCTTCAGCGTCATTACAGGATTATCATGTGGGATGTTCTCAGTGGTGATTTTGACCGTGATATCACGCCTGAAGATTGCGCTCAAAATGTTATCCAAAATGCAGGTCCAGGTTCGATCGTTGTTTTTCACGACAGCCTCAAAGCTGAAACCAATCTTCGGTATGCATTACCCCATGTACTGAATTATTTTACAAGCATGGGCTATTCCTTTCATGCACTACCACACCTGATGCCAGCCGTCGTTGAACGCAAATGGCGCTTAGCTGTTTAGAAAAAACTACTTACTAAAAGATTGCTCTGCCGTGATACCACTGCAGGAGCAATTGTTCATGAAGTCCCGGTAAAACCTGAGGGGTAATCTTTCCCGCAGCCATGATATGACCTTTAAAAATCGATTTCAATGAGAGGATACTGTGTACCCCATCAATCGCTTTTACTTCTCCTCCGGATGTAAGGATGGTATCAACCTGCGAAATCTGGTTTAACCATGCAATATCATCACTAAGGTTGGTCGACAGGTCAATTGCTTTGTGAAAGGTCACAGGAAAGGGGTGAGCATGCTGCAACAAAGTCTGCATCGCATCACGATCGATACAATTGTTTTTTAGCACCCCCAATACAAACCCATCAAGCGGTAAAACCTTTAATGATTGAATAGATTCAATCATTTGCTGTATCGCATACTCATCAACTTCATAACCTGATGTTGTAGCACGCACCATCACTCTGACGGGAATATCCAATTGATCACAAAGTGAACCAGCGAGTTGAAAGTCAGGTGTCATGCCCTCTGTCTCTAGACGGATGCACAACTCTACACGATCGGCACCATGTGTTTGCGCATCGATAGCCTGCGCCAGAGAAGTCACACAAGATTCAACCATGTAAGCACGGTCTTGCGACATGGATTTTTATTTAGCCCAGATATTATATTTGAGGATACAGTAGATAGCGCGTACTCCATCTTTCCAGCCAATCTTTTTTCCTTCAGCATACGTCCGTCCGTAATAGGAGATTCCAACCTCATAAATCCTGACACCCTCTACCCTCGAAATCCTTGCCGTCACTTCCGGTTCAAAACCAAAACGTTTTTCCTTCAAAGGAAGGCCCTTGATGATATCCGACCTGAACAACTTATAACAGGTCTCCATATCTGTCAGGTTGAGGTTGGTAAATATGTTTGAGATATGCGTTAGAAACCGATTACCTATGGAGTGCCAGAAAAACAAAATCCGATGCGGATTACCACCCATAAACCTGCTACCATAGACGACATCCGCAAACCCTTTTAATACAGGCACCAGCAGGATATTGTATTCATTCGGATCATATTCCAGATCGGCATCCTGTATGATCGTATATTCTCCGGTGGCAAACTCAATTCCGCTATGCAGCGCTGCCCCTTTCCCCTTATTGACCTCATGTGCTATGTAACGCATTGAGAAACCAGGATTCTGCTCCTGGTATTTTTTGATAGCCCCCTCTGTATTGTCTTTCGAACAATCGTTGACGATGATGACTTCTTTTCCCCAACCATCAGGCAGGGCGACCTCCTGAACTTTGTCAAGAATCAAGTGGATTGTCCTTTCTTCGTTGTAAGCGGGTATGACGATGGAGAGCGTAGGCAAGTATAGTGGAATTAGAATTCGGGCGCTAAAATAGGACAGTTTTTAGTCAATCACTCTGCAGATCTTCCACCCTGGGGTTCATCATCCGAAACCACAAGGGGGGAATCAGTGCCAGTATGATAGACATAGGATAGCCAAAAGGCAACTGAGGGCTTTTGTCCAGATGCCTTAGGGTTTGATATTTGCGGGTGGTCTGGTAATGATGATCTGCGTGCCTGACCAACTCAAAAAGCATAATCCTGCCTAGTTCATGATTGGAATTCCAGGAATGACGCTCCGTCATAGGTTCCAAACGTCCTGACGCAAGTTTTTTGCGCAGGAGACCATAATGCTCAATATAATTGACTGATTCAAGGGATATAATTCCTATCAGCGCAGCACTTATATAAGGGATCAGGCTCCACCATCCAGCCAGGTTGGCAACGAAAATCAGTAAAACCATCTGGGCAAAATGTCCCAGCAGAACTTCATGCATCCATACAGGCCTCCCTGCAGCAATACGTCTTCTGGTGCCTATTTGCCAGGCGCTAAGATACCCTTGCACTATGCTCCTGATATAAAACTTGTAAACAGGTTCATTTTTTCTGGCTGTAGCCGGATCTTCATGCATGCCTACCTTCAGATGATGGCCATAATTATGTTCGAGCGTGAAATGAGAATATAATACCGGCAAAAGCAACAAACGAGCTATCCACTGATCAAATAGGCTATCCCGGTGCCCTAGTTCATGAGCTACATTGATACCGCACACCCCAAGCAGAACGCCCACGTTGAGTACTGAAAAGATGATTTCAAAAGTGGTCATCTCCCCCAATCCAAGAAGCCAGACAAAATACCCCACATTGAAATACAGGGCAGGCAAATTGAGGTACAAAAGATGATCAAAAAGCGGGATTTTTGACTTTGCCTGCAACACCGCCTCCTCTTGTTTGTTTGGGTTTGCAGGAACAAACAATTCAATCATGGGGACGAGTACAAAACCAAGGTATAAGGCACCGGGCGATGCCCATCCTCCAAAATAAAGCCCGGCAAAACTAGAGACCGGAATTAAATAGGCTGACAGGTATCTCAAATCACTAAACTTCATAAGCTGTTATCTTTAGCCTTTCAAAATTACTCAATCAACAATAAAGTATGAGCGGAGATTTTATTTCCATCAAGATAAAGGAAGTACGCAAAGAAACGGAAGATGCGGTCAGTATACTGTTTGAATACCCTGAGGATCAGCAGGAAAAGTTCAATTATACACCCGGGCAGTATATCACTATCAAGTGGATGGATGGGGAGAAAGAGCACCGCAGATCGTATTCTATCAGTTCGATTCCGGATGATCCTTACATCGCCATAACGGTCAAGGAAGTTGAAGGAGGCAAGATATCACCCTTGCTTTGTCGCCAACTTAAGCCGGGAGATGTACTGGAAATGATGCCGCCCGAAGGAAGATTTACCACAGATTTTGGGCAAGACCAGAAACGTAACATCTACTTGATTGGAGCCGGGAGCGGCATTACACCTTTGATGTCCATTGCCCGCTTTGTATTGGAAAAAGAACCAAAGAGTTCAGTTATGCTCTTGTATGGCAGCCGGACAGAAGCTCAGATCATTTTCAAAGAAGAATTTGAGCGCATGACCGCACGCTACCAAAATCAGTTTTTTATTTACCACACACTGTCTAAACCCGATGGCGGTGGGATAGGTATTGTCAAATCACTTTTTGGCCGTAAAAAATCAGATTGGCAGGGATTAAAAGGTCGAATCAGCGCCGGACACCTGAAGGATTTGCTTAAAAAGCATCCGCTAACTAAAAATAATGACATGTTTTTCCTCTGCGGACCCGGTGATTTTATCCTGATGGCTGACAAAGCGTTATCAGCCGCAGGCATCAATGAGGATAGGATTAAAAAAGAATTTTTTACTGCCGCTTCAACAGATCCTTCCCATGAAGGAAAACCTCACCTTGTAAGAACCAAAGGACTACCTGCGAAGGTAAAAGTGCATCTGAGAGGTCAGGAAATAGAAGTGGACGTAAGCGAGAAGACGATCCTGGATACAATGCTTGATCACGGTCATGATGCACCCTACTCATGCCATAGTGGAGCATGTGCTACATGCATGGCCAGAATCATTACAGGCAAGGTCGAAATGGATGCCTGCTTTGCATTGAGTGATAAAGAAATCGCTAATGGCTATATTCTGGCATGTCAATCCAGACCATTAACAGATGTGGTCGAGATTACATTTGACGAATAAAAGGGAGCAACTTTAAGCGGACAAAGCCATCTTACTTTTTTTGCCGGTGGCATTGAAACCGTCTACAATTTTTTTATAGTAGGCTTCGTACTGCGGAAGGATGATGCTGATGTCAAATTTCCGTGCCTGCTCAAGTGCATTCTTGCTATATCTTTTTAACAAGTCCTCATTTTCCAGCAACATAAGGGAATGCTCGGCCATAGATTCGTAATCACCTATATCAGCAAGGCAGCCCGTCACACCATGAATATTAACTTCCGGTAGTCCGCCTGCATTGGATGAAATCACCGGGACTTCACATGCCATCGCTTCGAGCGCAGCCAGACCAAAACTTTCATTGGCAGAAGGGATCAGGAAAAGGTCCGCTACCGCGAGTATTTCCTCAATAGCATCCTGCTTGCCCAAAAACCTGACATGATCATACAAACCAAGCTCACGGGTCATACGTTCCAATCTCGGACGTTCAGGGCCATCGCCTACCAGTAACAATTTTGAAGGGATTCTTTTCTGCACGATCGCAAATGTCTTGATGACATCCTCGATCCTCTTCACTTTTCTGAAATTACTCGTATGCACGAGGATTTTCTCCCCATCCGGAGCAATAGCTTTCCTGAAATGTTCTTTGTTAAGACGACTGAACCTCGCAAAATCGATGAAATTATAAATCACCTCGATCTCCTTATGGATTTTAAGTTGCGCGCATGTCTGTTCTCTCAGATGGTTTGATACCGCAGTCACCCCATCGCTTTGATTGATACTGAAGGCAACCACAGGAGCAAAAGACCTGTCACTGCCTACAAGTGTGATATCTGTACCGTGTAATGTAGTCACGACCGGAATATAGATTCCTTCATCTGCCAGAATCTGCTTTGCCAGATAAGCCACAGTAGCATGAGGAATAGCATAATGAACATGAAGCAGGTCGAGTTTTTCATATTTTACAACATCCACTAGTTTGCTGGTGAGGGTGGTGTCGTAAGGCGTATAATCGAAAAGTGGGTACTCTTCTGTATTAACTTCATGGAAAAAGACATTTTCCTGGTAGTGTGTGAGACGAACCGGCCGCTTGTAGGTGATGAAATGGATCTGATGCCCTTTGGCCGCTAGGGCAAGACCTAACTCTGTGGCTATCACACCACTACCACCATAAGTCGGATAACAAACGATTCCTATACGCATGAGCAGGATATACTTTTAATCATTCAATCTGGGATTTAACCGGGATAATCGAGGAAAACAATTTTTAGTCTCTAAGTGTTGAGAAAACATAGGCAAATAAAAATAACACCGTATAATCGCATTTCTATACCGAAATCGTGGGAATCTATAGTATCAGTGATCTGGCCGAATTAACCGGCGTAAAGACGCATACCTTAAGGGTATGGGAAAAACGCTATGGCTTCCTGACTCCCCAACGAACGGAGACCAATATTCGATATTATCTCGATCAGGATCTCAAGGTACTCATGGTAGTCTTAAACCTGTACAATCATGGAGTTAAAATTTCCAGGATTGCAGAAATGACACCTGAAGAGATGGAAGCGGAATCCAAACTGATTTCCAAACAGGACAACGATGATGAAGCCAGGCTCTTACAGTTTGTGGCAGATATCGATGTGACCGAAATGAGTAATATCCTCGACAAGCATATCCTGCAAAATGGATTTGAAAATACGCTGATGAAGCTCATCCTCCCAGTACTCGACAAAATGGAGCTGATGTGGCTCTCCGGAAATATTGAAGAGGCGCATGAAGCCTGCTTCAGGGAATTGATTAAAAGAAAAACGATACGGGAGATCGATGCTGTGACCCACAATTGCAAAGGGCCAAAAGTGATCATGTTTTTACCGCAAGGCAATCTGCAGGAGTTGAGCCATCTGTTTATGCACTACTTCCTTCGTAAGCAAGGTCTGTGCATCACGGATATGGGCTGTAATATATCAGGTGAATGTGCTGACTATGTCCTCCGTAAATCGAATGTCGAATGTGTCCTCATCGTTAACGCTGATCCTGTACACTGGCAGTTTGGACCTTTTATTAAAGATCTTGTCAAACGCACTTCGTTGCCCATCGTCATATCAGGGCGTGCGTCAGATGATGACTGGAGCCAGTATGACGGCCAGGTCATTATTATCGACAGCATTGATGAAACTATGCGGTTTGTAAGCCGGCTCCAGGAAAATCTGCAAAATCATTTTTTATTATAATATAACTTATCCAATACCTCTTATGAAACAACTTTTCATCTTTTCCATTTTCTCCCTGAGTCTTCTGATCGTTTCCTGTAAATCAAAAGGAGCTGAAGATGCGACTACTGAAACTACATCTACCATCGGCAATGTACCAAAAGGTATTGCGTATGCGATTGACGTCCCTAGAAGTGAACTGAAATGGAATGCCTTCAAACCTACAGGCACACATTCCGGGATTGTGCCTATTGCAGGAGGCACCATTTATGTAGATGGTGACCTCATCACAGGAGGCACTGTAGATATTAATATGACCGGTTTAGAGGTAAGAGATCTGGATGGTGAAATGAAAGAAAAGCTGGAATCTCACCTCAAAGGCTCCCTGGAGGGTAAAGAGGATGATTTCTTTAATGTGTCGAAATATCCTGCGGCGACGTATACTATTTTAGGTTCGACCAAACTGGAAAATGACCCGCTCGGCACGCACATGATCAATGGTGAATTGAAAATTAAAGACATCACCAAACCAGTAAGTTTTAAAGCGAATGTGGATCTCGCCAGTGGTGAGGCACTTAAAGCTACTACTGAACCCTTTGTCATCGACAGGACCCTCTGGGATATCAAATTCAAATCCAAAAAGTTTTTTGATGATCTCAAAGATGATTTTGTCAATGATGAGATTAAACTGGAGTTAACGGTTGGTGCTGTTAAGACTGGAAAGTGAGAAGTGAGAAGTTAATGGTTGACTGCTGACTGCTGATGCTTCGACCTGCATATGCTCATCCATGTGCCACAGCTCAGCAACCACTGTTGACTCTTTGGATCGCAGATGACGCAGATGCATTTTAAAAAAAAGATTTCGCAAATTAGATTTTGCAACCTACTGATATAAGACATCTACAAACTAAAGACTACAAACTACAAACTGCTGACTGCTGACTATAATTTACAAACTACAAACTACAAACTTCCACTCTTAGTTAAGTGCCACATCAGGGCTAAAATTGTTTTTGCATCACCAATCGGTTGTCGTGCCAACCAATCCATAGCTTCTGATTTCGGAACCCAGACAAGTTGAATATCTTCATCTTCATCAGGAAGGCCTCCTCCATTATTTACTTTGGATGTTTCATCTACTTCTGCATAAAAAAAGGTGATTCGTTCACTCATGATGCCTGGAGAAACATAAAACTGCATGATCCGCTGCAAGGTTATTGGTTTATATCCCACTTCTTCCACCACTTCTCTGTATCCGGCATCCTCTTCGTTTTCTCCCGGTGATATACCTCCGGCGACGATCTCTGTGAGCCATGGATCAATATCATGATGCGTAGGCGGATAGCGCATCTGCCTTACCAGGATGTAGGCATCTTGTGTCCTATGGTAGACAAGTGTAGCCACCGCGTCCCATTTGGAAAAACTATACCTGATCACCTCAGATGAGAGCGAGCCATCAAAACGCTCAAACTGCAGTACACCTCTTCTTACTTCAAAAAACTCATCAAATAAGGTTTCTTCTTTGTGTTTAATGACATCCATGAGATTGTTTCTTTGGTGTCAAAGATACACGAGAGCCGTGTAAGAGGGTGAGAGGTGTAAGAGAGTGAGAGGTGTGAGACAGTAAGAGGTGTATCCGAAGAAGGAGGCTCATCTTTGAAGCCCGGTTCAACATAATTCAGAAAAAAATGTTACGTTGCACTTATGGCATTAGGAAGAGATTTTCCACCGGAAATGGATGCGAAACCAAAAAAAGGATTTGTAGAAAGTCTGCAATCCCTTAAGCTCCTCATTCCATTTTTCAGGATGATCTGGAGGACTTCCCCCGGACTAACTTTAGCAAATGTCTTCCTGAGACTTTTTAAAGCCGCGATCCCTTTGGGACAACTCTATGTCGGCAAGCTCATCATTGATGAAGTCATACGGCTGATCAGTGCACCTGAAAAGGATTTTAATCAACTCTGGTGGTGGATAGGCTTTGAACTGGCCCTGGCCATTTTTTCGGAAATCTTCAACAGGATCATCAATCTTACAGATGCGCTTCTTGGAGATTTATACGCCAATCACTCTTCTGTCGAGCTGATGCACAAAGCTGCCTCCCTTGACCTTGGCATGTTTGAGGATAGTGAGTTTTATGACAAACTCGAGCGAGCCAGAAGGCAGACCACAGGAAGAGTAGTCCTGATGTCGATGGTCCTCAGTCAGTTACAGGACCTTATTACAATCATTTTTCTTGGGGCCGGCCTTGTCGTGTTCGAGCCTTGGCTAATCCTGATATTGTTCGTTGCGGTACTGCCTTCTTTCCTGAGCGAAGCTTATTTTTCCAGAACGAGTTATTCGCTGGTACGGAGTTGGACACCACAACGAAGGGAGCTTGACTATTTGCGGTACATAGGCGCCAGTGTAGAGACCGCTAAAGAAATAAAAGTATTTGGCCTTGAAAACTTCCTGACCCGACGATTCAGTAAAATCGCGAATGAATATTATAAAGTTAATAAAGCACTAGCCATCAAACGTACCGTCTGGGGGACCCTACTCCAGGTATTGAGCGTAGTGGCATACTATGGTGCTTATCTGTTGATTATCATTCGAACGATAGGGGGTATCCTCACCGTCGGGGACATGACTTTTTTGTCAGGTTCATTCAACCGGTTGCAAAACCAATTACAAAACCTGCTGTCCACATTTACACGTATTACAGAATCCGCATTATTCCTGCAGGACTATTTTGATTTCCTGGCGATCGTACCGACGATCAGAAATACTGAAGGCGCGCTTGATGCACCTCATACGATCACAGAAGGAATCCGGTTTGACAATGTAGGATTCAAATATCCCGGCACTGAAATATGGGCGGTGAGACATATTAGTTTTTTACTTCACCCGGGAGAAAAACTTGCTCTCGTAGGTGAAAATGGTGCGGGGAAAACGACGCTGGTGAAACTGCTAGCCCGGATGTATGATCCGTCCGAAGGATCCATCTTGATTGACGGTAAGGATATCCGTCAGTTTAAAATTGAATCTTATCGCAAAATGATTGGTGTCATCTTCCAGGATTATGTCCGTTTTAGTTTCAAAGCCGGTGAAAATGTGGCGGTAGGACAAATAGAAGAAGCATCCAATACAGATCAGATTAAAAATGCAGCAGAAAAAAGTCTTGCAGATCCTGTGATTCAAAAATTACCTGAAGGGTATAACCAGATGCTTGGCAAACGATTTACGGAGGGCATTGATCTCTCCGGTGGTGAGTGGCAGAAAATAGCTCTTGCACGTGCCTATATGCGCGATGCCCAGATCGTGATCCTTGACGAACCTACTGCTTCCCTGGATGCAAGGGCAGAGTATGAAGTGTTTAAACGATTTTCAGATCTGACAAAAGGGAAAAGTGCGGTGATCATCTCCCATCGATTCAGTACTGTGCGTATGGCTGACCGCATTCTTGTTTTGAAAAACGGCGAGATGCTGCAATTAGGTACACACGAAGAGCTGCTTTCGGCCAATGGACTCTATGCAGAGTTATTTAACCTACAGGCACAAGGCTACCAATAACATTAAATTAACCGGTGTAAGGAATTGAAACCTTCATGCACGAGCGATCATGGTTTTAAGCAATGCGAAGCTCCCCATATCCTCGCAAAGGGCTATGAGTATTTCCTCAGCCGCTGAATTCATCATGTTTGTCACGTCTTGATGCGGGATAATGACACCCATAAGTTGAGAAGGTTGCATATGTTCTAATTTTTAAGCTCCAATTAGTTCTATTTTTATCCTCACTATGATTACAAAAACAAAGATACGTGCCTGTATCGGGCATGAGCATTATATCACCAAACTGTCCATGAGAGGTCATTTACTGGTTGCCGATGAACCGGTTGACAACGGGGGCAAAGATGCAGGCCCGACGCCCACCGAACTGATTTTGAGTGGTTTAGCAGCCTGCACAGCGGCTACACTGCGGATGTATG
>JBBRDL010000032.1:0-30637 GCA_038203965.1 Chitinophagales bacterium
ATGTGTCGTTGTTGCAAATATCAGTTATTCAAAGATCGAAAGCAAATCACAACGCGTAGGCTACAATCACCCGCCCTATTTTTGTTGTTGCAAATATCAGTTATTCAAAGATCGAAAGCAAATCACAACTTTAACCCAAAGCAGATCCAAAGCGAACAGCTTCGGCGACCACCGAATTCCCGTTATGCTACTTGCTCATTGCTCATTGCCCCCTGCTCCTTGCTCCTTGCTCCTTGCCCCCTGCTCCCTGCTCCTTGCTCCCTGCCCCTTGCTCCCTGCCCCTTGCTCCTTGTCCCCTGCTCCCTGCTCCTTGCCCTACGCAACAACCTCCCTCATCATCTCTCTAATCAATTCCTCCGGCGACTCTTCATACCTGAAGCCCACCCGAAATGCCTGCAACCCCGTCGCACCTTGTAAGTCTTCGAGATGAACACTTTCAAGATTAGCATCGAGGTAATTGGTTGATTGCAGGTATTGGATGTACTGCAACCACTCATCTGCTTCCCAGTCCTGACTATACACAATCGATAATTTACCCGGTTGCGTAAGCCGCTCATCAGTGTCTTTGATATGCACTTTATCAATCCGTTTCTTCAGGATTTCATAACGGGCATTGTAGGCACCATCGACATCAAACCTTCGCTCATCCAGTCTGAAACGTATCGCCATCGGATTACTGTATGCGAGTATCAATGAGGCGATATCAAGCGGCATAGGCAACTCATCCTTATACGACTGATGTATGTTTTCGACACCACACACCACCAACATCTGCCAGAGTCGGAGATTTTTGAGATGGATCGGATCGAGCACTTTGTTTTGCACCAGCGATTGGCCGATAAAAGCATTGTACTCTACCCCATCTGTCTTGAACTTGTCAAAATAATGAGGAAACATGCCCTGCGCCAATACCTGCTGCTGATTGATGTACTCGGATATCCGATCATTGATGAGGTTGACGGACTGATCATATTCCTTGCGCTCCTTATAGACCACACCCAGTTTCGGATCGAGGGCTTTGTCATATCGCTGCACTAATCCTTTCAATTGGTCCTGTGTCCCGAGAAAATGAAATGCAGGATCGAGCTCACGACGCATAAAATCAATAATCTTCACATCATCACTTGCCCGCAATACCCCGCCGAGCGAATCCCGGTACTGATTGATTCTGTAATAGAGTTGCTGGTAGATCGGAAGTTTCTGAATTTTCAATGCCTCTTCCAATACCTCTCCCGCAAGATCAAGTTGTTCTTTCAGATCGGCAAGAATAGTTGCATTACGCGCATCGGATGATCCCCGGATATCAAACTGACCATATAAGGGATATACGTCCTGGAAGACAATATCTGTATCACCGGGCTTCCCGGTCAATTCTTCCTGAAAAATGGCTTCAGCAGCTTTAATAAATTTCCAGTTGACTGTCGGATGTAATGATGTAAACTTATCCTGAATAATAGCTTCGAGTTTGATCTGGTGCGTATCAATCGCCCGGCCCACCACCATACTAAACATCGGGAGTACATTCTTGAGCCTTTCGGCCACCATGGCATTTAGTATATCCTGACGCTCCGAAGTCAATTCAATAAATGCGATGATCCGATGGTCCAGCAAAAGAGGTGCAAGAATAAAACTACCCACGCCTTTGTCATACATCCGCTTGACAAAATCAGATGGGGAAGACATCATATCGCGCACATTGGAGATCGCATAGATTTCGCCCTTTTTGAGCAGGCCATCAAACGAAGGGTCACAAAACCAGTCATCCACGGATGATTCAAACGTATCTTCCAACAACCTGCTTGACGTAGCAGATCCATGAAGTGCCCTGATCAAACATCCGTTTTCATCAAAGGCATCAAATCCGATCTCAAATTTTTCAATATTGAGGTATAATGAAAGTTGTCGCTCTACCTGATCCAGTATGGTATGATCCTGAAGCGCATTACTTTCCAAAAGAAGTCGTTTCAATTCGGACAATGATTCTTCCTGCGTCTGATCAAAAAAGGTAACTATGTGTATCCCCTCATAGACATACGTGCCTGGAGGAATCATTTTTCTCCATAGCTCAAAATCATCGCTGTTGCTGAGCAACATTTGAATATCTGTAGGGGACAAAGGAATAGCATTCTCCTTTGGGCTGATAGACGAAAAATCATTTGAGGTGATGGCTTTGAAATGCCTGTTGAGACCTTTCTCAAGATCAGGAATATCAACTTTGCGTGGATGCTTGAAATCTACCTGAACACCATACATGCTTTCAATCACCCTGGCGCAGCCAAATCTGTATAATTCATCCGCAGTAAAATTTTTCAGTTTGATCTTGTAATCCGGCCCGGCTTTGGCCAGGATTGATTTCAGTTTAGGCGATAGATTAAATAAAACAGGCAGGAAGGGAAGGCTCGCTGACTTCGCTTCACTATCTGCCAGGATATCCGGAAAGATGACCGATAGCAACGTTTCTATTTGGTGACTATGGGCTTCGATTATATCCAGATCTGCAATAGGAGATCTCAACACCGGAAAAGCAGCGACGCTATCCAGTATTGCTTTTGCATGTATTTGCTCAGAAGGCTTCCCGTTTGCCGCTTTATTTTCCCAAAATGCAAAGACAGGTTGCAGACTCAACCTGACATCAAAGGGTAATGGTGGAAATGCACCTTCCCTGTCATAAACGTATGTTGTCTCAGCACTCATTGAATTCAATATAAGAAATTATGCGCCGTCAGCAATAATAAAGATCAAAACTGTATAACCAGCAAATTCATCCAAATGAGTGCTATCGTACATTACTCCAAAATCCATCTGTATATAATTTCTCCGCATGAGCATACCCCATGTCCCACCACCTGAGCATTTGCGGTGGATCAAAGATAAAGCTGTTGTCCGTGAGTTCGTCAGGTGTATGTATCAACCTGACTCTATTTCCGGAGAGGCGGGCTTCGGAGAGGCTCATCTGGATATCATCGAGGGCGAGCTGATGCTGCATAAAATTAAAGGTCTTCAGCATGAGCATAAAGGCATTGGAGGCTGGAGGAGAAGTATGCACCTTGTGACGTGGTTGAAGGACAATTGCATCGATTTCTGTCGCACCCAGGTTGATCACCTCCTGGATAGGAATCGGATTTCCAAAACCTGCATCTGCATATTCGCAACCATCTTTGATCGTGAGGCTCATAAAAGGAACGAGATTACACGACATCCAGATCCAGTCACAAAAATCTTCATAGGAGCAATCGCGGGCATATTTATATTCAATCTGGTTGTGCGTCAGATTAGAGACTGTAGCAATGACTTGCTTACCTGAGGCCTGCATTTCTTCCCACTTTGCTTCCGGAAAGGTGCGCCGGATGAGTTGTTTCAGGCTTCTGCTTTCACCGAAGGTTTTTCTGCCTTGAATAAACTGTAGGATGATTCGCCAGTGATTAAAACTGGCGCGATAGCCTGTATCTGTTTTGTGTAGGAAAAAAGGGCAATTACTGAAGATATCTTTTTGATGACTTGTCGTGTATGCACATTTCAAGTCTTCCCATGCTTCAATGGCGATCAGTGGAACCAACAAACTCCCTGTTGACGAACCGATCAGGATATCCCATGTCATACCGGCTTCCTTCCCCAGATATTCCACAAATCCCCCGGCCCATGCTCCTTTGGCTCCGCCACCTGAGATGACGAGAGCCTTCATAAGTGGCGGGAGGATTCGGGCGTAGTCATTGATCTATCTGTTTGGATGATATGTGCAATGTAGAAGATTTTTGGTGAAGGGGTGAAGGGGTGGTATGCTTATAGGCTTATAGGGTGATAGGCTTATAGGGTGATAGGCTTATAGGCTTATAGGCTTATAGGCTTCGACAGGTTATGGTTTTGGGCACAGTGTTTAGAGCGTTTAGTTTACGGAGCTATTCGCTCCTTAAGTTTAGAAAGTTTAGAGGATAAATCTTCACTTATTAGAAAATGATTTGCGCTGCCGTATCCCACGGCAGGTAGGAGAGTATAACCCCTACTTTCTTACTCTCTTACTTTCTTACTCTCTTACTTTCTTACTCTCTTGCTTTCTTACTCTCTTGCTTTCTTACTCTCTTACTTTCTTCCTTTCTTACACCTCTCAAGTTAAATTCTCTACATTTGTAAGATACCGTCATAATTCCAATTTAACGATCTGTCATGACTGATATCTTGAAAAACAAAACCGCCATCATCACCGGAGGCAGCCGGGGAATAGGCCTGGCCATTGCCAAAAAGCTGGCTTCTTTAGGGGTCAACATAGTCGTGGCTGCCAAGACAACGGAACCACATCCAAAACTGCCGGGAACGATCCATGAAGCCGTTGAAGAAATAAAGGCACTTGGGGGTAATGCGATCGCAGTCGTACTGGATCTCCGGGATGAGGCTCAAATCGAAAATGTAGCCAGCGAGACCGTTTCTTATTTCGGAGGAATCGATATACTGGTCAATAACGCCAGCGCAATCTACCTGGCCGGTATCCAACATACGCCCTCCAAACGTTATGATCTGATGCACCAGATCAATGTCAGGGGCACTTTTCTGATGTCGCAGGCCTGCATACCCCATTTAAAAAAATCAAACCATGCTCATATCTTAAATCTATCTCCACCCCTTGATATGAATCCCAAGTGGTTTGAAAACTACACGGCATATACGATGAGTAAATATGGAATGAGTATGGTGGTGATGGGGATCTCAGCAGAAATGAAACCCTATGGGATAGCTGCCAATGCATTGTGGCCGCGCACCACTATTGCCACCGCAGCTGTACAGAATCTCTTAGGCGGGGATGCACTCATACGTCAGTCAAGATGGCCGGCCATTGTAGCAGATGCTGCAGCCATTATTCTGTCACAGGATCCTAAAGAGACCACCGGTCAGTATTTTATAGATGAAAATTTATTGCGTGCGCATGGGATTACGGACTTTAGCGGATATGCTGTAGATGCCTCATCTGACCTGGCGCCTGATTTGTTTATCGAACTATGAAAAAACAGCGAAAGGATAAAGACTTTGTCAAATCAGCCTATTTTGAGGGTGGCCGGACTGCAATGGATGCTTATGTGAAAAAAGAATTGAGCTATCCTAAAGCAGCCCTTGAAGGAAAGATTGAAGGAAGAGTCACTGTACGCTATACCGTTGACTTTAAAGGAAAGGTTATCGAAGCCACCGTTGTGTCCGGCATAGGGCATGGATGTGATGAGGAAGCACTGCGCATCATTCGCCAAATGACATTTAAAATACCAGATAATGGCAAGATCAAATCTAAATACAGCCATCAGGTGAATATCCACTTTAGACTTCCTGGTTCACCAGTGAAACGCACACCCACTAAAAAAGCAACTGAATTACCTCCGCCCATGCAGGTTCAGTATGTAGTCACTTCAACACCAAAGGTGGCTCCCAAGAAAACGGCTCCCAAAACATCCTACCAGATTACTTTGCAGCTTCCTCATACCAACAAAATAAAAGAATGATAAATCTTGTTAAAATAAGGTTATCAACTCATAAGCTTATGGGCTTATGGGCTTATAACGATATAAGCATATAAGCATACCAACTCATCAAACTATAACCGTTTAAACCCTTAAACATTTAACCATTTAAACCCTTTCACTCCTAACTTCCTAACCTTTCAAACAAAAAACATGAGTACACATAAGCCATTACGAGGAGGAGAATTTATCATCAGGGATTCTGCATCCGCAGATGTGTTTATTCCTGAGGAATTTAATGAAGATCAGCGGATGGTACGTCAGATGTGCCAGGACTTCGTCGCTGAGATTGGTGACAAAGCACATGAGATGGATGCTCAGGTAGAACTCATGGAAAAGTCCGGAGAACTAGGTCTCCTCGGTGCGCACATCCCGGAGATGTATGGTGGCAATCCCCTGGATACAAATACCAACACCCTCATTGCAGATGAACTGGGCAAAGCCGGAGGTTCCTTTGATACAACTTTCGCAGCCCATATTGGAATAGGGATGCTACCGATATTATACTTCGGTACGGATGAACAAAAGAAAAAATATCTGCCAAAATTGTGTTCGGGTGAAATGAAAGCAGCTTATTGTCTGACCGAGCCTGGCTCAGGATCAGATGCCCTTGCTGCAAAAACACGCGCAGATCTCTCCCCGGATGGAAAGCAATATATTCTCAATGGGCAGAAGATGTGGATCACTAATGCCGGATTTGCTGATGTGTTTACCGTATTTGCCAAAATCGGCGGTGAGCATTTTACAGGCTTCGTCGTTGAAGCTAAAACACCGGGCATCACACTCGGTGCCGAGGAAAATAAACTTGGTATCAAAGGATCATCTACCCGCCAGGTGTTTTTTGAAAATGTGGCCATACCCACGGAAAATGTCCTTGGTAAAATTGGTCATGGCCATCTGATAGCGTTTAATACGCTCAACATCGGTCGCTTCAAACTCGGCACCATGGCGATGGGAGGATCTAAGAAGAGTATTACGATCGCTGTGAAGTATGCGAATGAACGGATTCAGTTTGGCCAGCCTATCTCAGCATTCGGAGCGATCAAACATAAGCTTGGAGAGATGGGCGCTCTTATTTTTGCCCTTGAATCCGCTACGTACAGGCTCTCTGATATGATGGGTAAGCATAAGGAAGAGTTTATGGCGACGGGCAGTTCATTTGAGCAAGCCATGCTTGATGCCGCTAAAGAATTCGCTTCTGAATGTGCCATCATCAAAGTCGCCGGATCCGAATACCTGGATTTTGTGATTGATGAAATGTTGCAAATCCATGGTGGAAACGGATTCTCTGAAGAATATCCGGCTGCCAGGGCATATCGCGATGCGCGGATCAACAGGATCTATGAAGGCACCAATGAAATCAACCGTCTGTTACTTGTAGACAGGATTATCAAAAAAGCACTCAAGGGAGAGCTTGATCTGGTAGGCCCAGCATGGGCTGTTCAAAAAGAATTGATGTCCATGCCGTCCAAAGCATCAGATGAAGGACCTTGGGGAGCAGAAAACCAAGCGATTCAGCACTTCAAAAAAAATATGTTGCTCGTCGCAGGGGCTGCGGTGAAATATCAGATGGATGGCAAGCATGATCTCAACAATGAGCAGGAAATCATCATGCATATTGCCGATATCGGGATCGATTGTTTTATCGCAGAATCGCTTTTATTGAGGGCCGAAAAACTTTCTGCAAGTACTGTTTCCTATCCTCAGGAGGTTGTAAAAGCCATCACGCAACTCTTTTTAAGTGAGGCTCAGACCAGGATTCAGAAGCACGCAACGGACGCCTTAATGGCGTTTGCGACCGGAGATGAGCTGATCATTATGCTCAAAGGGGTAAAAAGATTTAGTAATTATCCGGCCGTCAATACTGTCCATGCAAGGCGAATGATTGCTGATCATCTCATCGCAGCAAATGAATATTCACTAGAATTTTAAGTACAAAATTCATCATGGGAGCTATTCAATCGATCGTCATCCGTCCTGAGAAAAGAGGTCTGCCGAAACAAATCACGACAGCTAAAATTTTCGTCGGAGGTATAGAGGGAGATCATTATTTCAAACCCGAAAGTGGTCGCCAGGTCACGCTTGTTGCCAAAGACGATCTGGCTACAGTATCGGTAGCTGTTGGGTTTGAAGGCGACTCACATGCTGCGTGCAGAAGAAATATTTGTGTAGATGCCCTGCCGGATGGTGATCTTGTCGGCAAGCGTGTGGCACTTGGTGATAAGGTTATTCTTGAGATCACTTGTTACTGTTTTCCATGTAAGCGAATGGATGAAAATTTTGGAAGAGGAGCCATTGAAGCATTCGATAAAAAAGCAGGATGGGGTGCCATGGTCATCCACGAAGGAGATGTCCGGGTCGGTGATGAATTTAAAATTCTCTGAAAATAAATTTACACAGGGGATACAAATTATCAAACAGTAGTTTATCTTTGGTATCGGAAAAAAGTGATTTCCCTTACTATCAATATCCAAATTCGTATCAAGAAGATCAGCGCTACCCGCGCTGATTTTTTTTTGCCCCTACATCAGACTTCGCTCAGCACATCGTCTAAAGGGGACTTGATCTCTATATCATATCAATTTTAATACTTTTCATTTTTCACTTTTCTTTTTTAACTTTACAATGCTCGCACCCGATTTTAGATCCTTAAAATCCGGATACCTATGAAAACCACCATTCCATTTTATTCCTCTGTAGTTGCATTACTACTTTGTTTTATCTGCATAGCACCAGCGTTTGGGGCCACTAAGTATGTTTCTACCACAGGCAATAACAACAATTCGGGCGAGTCCTGGGCCCAGGCCTGGCTGACACTCCAATATGCGGCGGACGAGATCATTGCAGGCGATTCTGTTTGGATTGCGGATGGGACGTATGCGGGATTTGACCTGCGCACTACCGGGACATCAGCAGCGCCGATTGTCTTTATTGCCTTTGGCTCTAATGCTTTGATCAATGCCCCTAACCCCGTAACCACTGATGGGATTAATATTGAAAACGCCGACTATATCGAAGTCAACGGCGTAAGGGTCATCAATCAACCTCGCAATGGTATAAGGTTAGTTTTTGCACACAACTGTATAGTGCGCAATACTTTCTGCGACAATAATTTTGAGAGGGGCATTTTTACCGGATTTACGGATGACATCTTATTGGAGTATAATGAATGTCTGAATTCGATCGATGAACACGGCATCTATGTTTCCAACAGCAGCGACCGGTCTATCATCCGTTACAATATCTGTCATCATAATAATCGTGGCGGTATACAAATCAATGCCGATGCCAGCCAGGGAGGTGATGGGATCAGCACGGATCCTGAAATCTATGGAAACATCCTCTATGAAAATGGTACAGCCGGAGGAGCTGCCATCAATCTCGATGGTGTACAGAGCGCATTTATCTACAATAACCTGCTCTATGAAAATCATGCCTCAGGCATCGCACTCTTTCAGCAAGATGGTGCAGAACCATCGATCAACGCGGTCATCGTACACAATACCATCATCAATGCCAGCAATGCAAGATGGTGCATCCTTGCTGTAAATGGCTCATCAGGGGCGCAAGTGTATAACAATATCCTGTTCAATCAACATCCATGGAGAGGGAGTATCGCCGTGGATCCTGATGCAGTGGCAGGCTTTGATTCGGATTACAATATTGTCGTCAATAGCCTGAGCAATCAAGGTGACGGACAGACGATGACATTAGCTGAATGGCAGGCTTTTGGATATGACGCCCATAGTATGATTGCAGATCCACTCGTTGAACTTTTTGTAAACCCCGGCACCGACTATCATTTGCTCAATGATGCCCAAGCCGTAAATACAGGTAATAGTGCTTTTGCGTTCGGTGTAAATGAGGATATCGAAGGCTTATCCCGTCCACAAGGTGCACAACATGAAATAGGAGCCTATGAAGTAGAATCCACACTAGCTATAGATGAGGAAGAAGAACCCGTAAAACCACCATACAAATCTGGCATTTCCATTGGAACAGCATCTATCTCATGGCCGAAAGGCTATGCTGGCATCTTGAGTTTAGTCAATATCGAAGGTAAACTATTGGCTCAAATGGATATCAGCACTCCCGGTGAATATGATCTGAGTGATTTACTTCCAGGGGTATATATAGCAACAGTCCATACACACCTCGGGCTGGAATGGAGTAAGGGTTTTATCTATACAGGTAAAAAATAAATTCGGTAACGAATCTATTTTAACCGGTTGATTACCTCTTCGACTGTCAACTCTTGCTGCTCGCTGGTGGCCAGATTTTTTAACATCAGTGTGCCCTTGCTCATCTCAGCATCGCCTGCAATAGCCATATAGGTGCATCCAATGTCAGTTGCGTACTTAAATTGTTTTTTAAGCTTGCCGGGCTCTGGATAAAGATCTGCAGCAATCCCGGCTTGCCTGAATTGGCTGACGCAACGAAAAGCATATTGATGTGAAGCTTCATCAAAAGCCGCGATGAGCACTTTTGGTCCTGCCTGCACATGCGCAGGGAAAAGACCTTTCGCTTCCATGACATCATAGATTCTCTCTGCTCCAAAAGAAATGCCCACACCCGGAACATCCGGCCATCCAAAAACACCTGTGAGATTGTCGTATCGACCACCGCCACCGAGACTGCCCATCTCTGCATCAACGGCCGTCACTTCGAAAATACAACCGGTATAATAACCAAGGCCACGGGCGAGGGTGATATCGAATTGAACTTTATTCTTTAAGGTGAGCCCCTCCAGAAAATTAAAGACCCGGTCCATCTCTGCAAGGCTGCTTAGCGCACTGGTGTCAAAACCAATAGCCGCACGGAGAGAGCTGATGTCCTTTTGCTTTAATAAATTAAAAATGATATTCTGCACAGTTTCAGGAATATTTCTTTCTGCCATTTCTTTCCGCACACCGTCCTCGCCTATCTTATCGAGCTTGTCAATAGCCATGGTCATATCGATCCATTGATCACCGATGCCGGCAAATTGTGCAATGCCCGATAATAGTTGTCTGTGATTGATCCGGATAACTACCGGAATGCCTAAGGCTGCGAATACATCATCATATATCTGAATCAATTCCGCTTCATAGGAAAGGGATTTACTACCTACTACATCTACATCACACTGATAAAACTCCTGATAGCGCCCTTTTTGTGGACGGTCTGCACGCCATACAGGTTGGATCTGATATCGTTTGAATGGAAGGGAGATATCATTACGATGCATGACTACATATCTAGCGAATGGGACAGTGAGATCATACCTCATGCCACGTTTTGCAATGGAGGTAGTGAATTTATTACTGTCCTTGTTTTGATAAGCCTGGTCATCGGCTTTACCGAGATAGTCCCCGTTATTGAGGACTTTAAACAAAAGCCTATCACCTTCTTCGCCATATTTTCCGGTCAGGGTACTTAAGTTTTCAAGCACCGGCGTTTCGATCGGAACATATCCGTATATCTTAAAGACTTCCTCGATGATGCTAAACATCCACTTCCGCCTGGCTACTTCTACCGGGAGAAAATCTCTAGTGCCTTTTGGTATGCCTATGTCCATTTAAATTTTTCTGTTGTTGAATTTATACTATTTTAAGAGGGTAAGAAAGTAAGAGGGCAAGAAAGTAAGAGGGTAAGAAAGTAAGAGGTGTTTGATCATCCTAACAGCGTCTCTGCGTCTCTGCGCGCTACTTTTACATCCTAACTGCAATTTGTCTCTGTGCTCTACTTTTAGACGACTGATGCAAATTGTTTTAAAAACCTGACATCATTTTCAAACAGGAGCCTGATGTCGTTGATCCTATACTTGATCATTGCTTGTCGTTCGATCCCCATGCCGCAAGCAAAACCTGAATACTTTGTTGAATCAATACCGCATGTTTCGAGGACAGCGGGATCGACCATGCCACATCCAAGAATCTCCAGCCAGCCGGTTCCTTTTGTAATACGATGTGCGTGCTCATCTGCTAATCCATAATATACATCCATCTCTGCACTAGGTTCGGTGAAAGGAAAATATGATGGTCTTAATCGTGTCACTACATCCTTCCCATACATGGCCTGAGCAAAGTGGTGGAGGGTTTGTTTCATATCCGCAAACGAGACAGCTTCATCGATGTATAATACCTCAACCTGATGAAACTGACAATGCGACCTTGACGAAACCGTTTCATTTCGGTACACACGACCTGGTGCAATGATTCTGATAGGTGGTTTGCGTGTCGTCATCACCCGAGCCTGCACAGAAGATGTATGTGTCCGCAGGAGCCAGCCGGGAGGTGATGCCACATAATAGGTATCCTGCATATCTCTTGCCGGATGATCTTCCGGTGTATTCATGGCGGTAAAATTGTGCCAGTCATCTTCGATTTCACGATCTTCTGCGACTTCAAATCCCATTCGTGCAAAAACATCAATGATCTCTTCCATCACGATACTCACCGGGTGTCGGCTTCCGATTGGAAACGGTGTCTCCGGAAGACTTAGATCCGGAACATCGACATCTGCGGCTTTACCACCTGCCAACTGATCCTGAACCTTTTGAAATAATTCCTCTGCTTTTTGCTTTGCTTCATTCACCAGCTGTCCAAATTCTTTCTTCTGTTCGTTGGGCACGTCGCGGATAGAAGCGGACAGTGGCTTCAAAATATTCTTACTGCCCAAAAAGCGGATGCGAAAGGTTTCAAGAGAGGCCAGATCACTGATCGTCTGTGATTCAATTTCACTGATTAAGCCTTTAAGTTGTTCTAATGGGTTCATGCTGTGAGTGGTGAATGGTTAAAGGTTAATGGTTAATGGATTAATGGTTAATGGTTAATGGTGAGCAAATAAAATGTTATGCATCATTAGTCTTGCGTCTACAGTTTTGTGTCTACAGTCTTGCGTCTACAGTCTTGCGTCTTCAGTCTTGTGTCTTCAGTCTTGCGTCTTCAGTCTTGCGTCTTCAGTCTTGTGTCTACAGTCTAAAGTGAGTCCTCTACCGGGAGAAATATTTACCCGTTTTAATGGTGCCCATTAGATGCAATAGCCTGCAAAAGTAAGGAACTACGCGTACCCAAACATAATGGCTAACTTTCCGGCTATGTCGCTGCGCCATCCGATCGCCGTTTTTCTTTGTATGGCTATGGCCATGGCGCTGCTATGGTCCAAAGCACTTCTGGGCATGACAGCTGTTGCGCTGGTTGTCTTTTCCTCCGTAGATATTCAGATACATCCCCTGAGAATCAGATGGTTGCTGACCCCCAAAGCTGTCCTGACCAGTATAAAGGCAAAGCCATATATCTGGGTGTATGCCCTCTTTTTTCTTCTTTATCTTATAAGTATAGTCTATGCCGGGAATATTTCCGAATGGTGGTCCTTGACGCACATAAAAATCGCCTTTCTAATCCTTCCCCTCAGTTTTGCCATGCTCGAACCATTTTCGAAAAAAGACTATATGGCCATTCTCCTGAGCATGGTCATCATGGCCGTATGGAGTTCAATATGGGTGCAAGTCAGCTATTATCAAAACTTCTACTTGTTTAATCAAAGCCTGGGATTCGGTGGATCGTTGCCGACACCTACCAATCATATCCGGTATAGTGTCATCATTGCACTGAGTATGGTGATATGTCTGGCCTTTGCCATAGAAGACAAGCGATACAAATATGCATGGGAGCGATGGGTGTATGGATTCCTGGCCGTATACCTATTCTACTTTCTGCATGTGCTTTCCGTCCGTTCCGGACTGGCGCTAGGATATGCAGGCATTTTTATTCTTTGTCTTCTGTATTTCCGTCATCTGAAAAGATGGAAGCAATTTGCAGTGCTGGTCTTGTTGATACTGGCACCTGTCCTGGCATATAAAACCATGCCCGGGTTTGAAAAGAAAATAAACTACACCCTCTACGATCTTGGAAAATTCAACCAGGGAGAAGGTGATCAATATTCCGATTCCGAACGATGGCAGTCATGGCGTGCGGGGATCAATATCGGAAACAAACATCCGTTTTTCGGCACCGGCACCGGGCAGTTCAGGACTGCATTAGAGAGCTACTACAAGACTGAATTAAAAAAAGACTCGTATGAGCGACCGCACAATCAATATATCAATGTCTTTGTCCTCTTTGGATTATTTGGGCTGACTATCTTTTTGTTTGTCCTTGTCTATCCGATGACTTTTGCTTTATTCTGGAGACAGCCTTTGATTCCTACGTTGTTTATCATGCAGTTGCTTTCGATGATGGTAGAGCATCCGCTGGATACAACAGTTGGCACTTCACTTTTTCTACTGATTAGTTTGGTAGGGTTGAGTTATGTGGGGGGTCGTCGTTTTGACTCACAATAACGCCAGTCGTTTCGATTCACTTCTACTGTAATCGTTTCGACTCACCTCTACTACTGTCGTTTCGACTCCGCTCAACGACCGAAAAAATACCCCTAAACAGGTTTTTCATTTCGACTCCGCTCAATGAAAAACCTGTTTTAAACATGCTCATACAATCATTTATTTTAGAGACACCAGTTTTTCCTTCATATTTGTAATACCAGAAATGAAAACAAATGAAAGGATACATGTATATCCTGGAATGTGCCAATAGGAAGTATTATGTTGGCAGCACGCATGATCTCAAAACACGAATTCGTCAGCATCAGGATGGAGAAGGTGCCAATTTTACAAAGAAATATTTGCCTGTTCGACTGGTATATTTTGAAGAGTTTGATCATGTCGAAATAGCTTTCTTACGCGAAAAACAAGTTCAGGGCTGGAGTAGGCAGAAAAAGGAAGCGTTAATGTATGGTGCAGAAGACAGTCTTCCCGATAAGTCCGAATGCACTAATGAGACGCATTTCAAAAACAAACCAATCCATAAAAAATAAATCTGGCCATACCCTTGGGAAATCAGGTGTTCATTGCACGTATCATTTTATACATCTTTAGAAAATCAGGTGTTCATTGAGCATGTCATTATATAGATCTTTGGAACATCAGGTGTTCATTGAGCGTGTCACTATATATACATCTTTAGAAAATCAGGTATTCAATGAGCAGAGTCGAAACGAACACCTGATTTTCCTCGATATGGATGAACGGTCGTTGAGCGGAGTCGAAACGAACGATCCCCTCGAAATGAAGGATGCTGTCGAAACGAACGATGACCTCCAAACGAAAAAATGGAATAAACCAATCGAAAAACCAGTGAAGACACTTCAGATCCAGGCCTTCCCCTATCAAAATTGTATTTCGCCGAAATACATTTCGTAAATATACGAAATGATCTTTTTCACCATAACCCGTACCTTTGCTTCTGATTCCGTCTTAGCTTTCACCAATGCCTCCACCTGCTCAGCCTACGCCTTCACCTCAGCCATTGCCCTAACCTTATCCGCCGCCTTAACTTTAATTTCACCCCCATGACTTTCGAAGAAAAACTAAACACCCTCAACACCAACCAGCGCATAGCCGTTGACACCATCGAAGGCCCCGTCATGGTGATCGCAGGTCCAGGCACCGGAAAAACAGAAATCCTCTCCCTCCGCATCGGAAATATCATCCAGAAAACCGATACCCCACCCTCCGGTATCCTATGCCTGACCTACACCGATGCCGCCGCCTCCGAAATGCGCCATCGCCTCATCGAATACATCGGCCCCGAAGCCTACAAGATTCACGTCAGTACCTTCCATGGATTCTGCAACCTGGTCATCCAGGAAAACCCGGGCGTATTCCAACAAGCCCGCGAACTGGAACCGATTTCGGAAATCGAACGCTTCAAACTTTTACAAAAACTCATTGACAGCTTTGATGAACTCCATCTGCTGAAAAGATTTAAAGGCCTCACCTATACCGACTGGAAAAAGCTACATGAATTATTCATGACCATGAAGAAGGAGAACTGGACTCCCACCTACATGTACACACAGATCGAAGAGTACATCATAAGGATGGAAGCCGGAGAAACTTACAGATACCAAAATACACGTAAAGGTGTATACGAAAAAGGCCAACTGAAACCTGAGTTTAAAACCAAAGTTCTAGATCGCATGGACACCCTGCGGTCAGCTGTTGGTGAATATGATCATTACAACAAACTCATGGCTGCAGAGGGACGGTATGACTTTGAAGATATGCTTCTTTGGGTGTACGATGCCTTTGACAAAAACCCTGACCTGCTGGCCAACTACCAGGAAAGGTTCCTTTATTTCCTTGTCGATGAATTTCAAGATACCAATGGTATCCAGATGGACATCCTATCTAAAATGATTGATCACGAATGGATCGACAGGCCAAACATCTTTGTGGTGGGTGATGATGACCAAGCCATCTTCAGGTTTCAAGGAGCGAATGTCGAAAACCTCATTAGTTTTTACAGGAAGTACGAACCGGAAGTCATCCTACTGGAACAAAATTACCGCAGCTCACAACTTATCCTCGATGCGGCCAGGGTCATCATGAACCCCGTTAAAAATTCAGTCATACAACAGATCTTTGAACAAAATAAAAACCTGCTTGCCTCCGGAAAACATTCTGCTCATGACAGGCCAGTGCATATCAATGCCTACCCTACCCCTACCTATGAGAATGCCGACATCTTTCACCAACTCAAGAGATGGCATGAAGAAAATCTCGAAGGCTCTTTCGCTGTATTGTATACCAAACATGAATTAGGCAGAGAACTAGGTCAGGCACTCAAAGGAGCAGGTATTCCCTTCCAGATCGCAAAGACCGTTGATGCCTTAAATCATCAACTGATCACTCATCTGCTGGATATCCTTACCTGCATCAATCAACTCAGCGAAGGAGCCAATAACAATGATGCGCAACTCTACAGGGTACTGCATCTGACTTATCTTGATCCTCGCCCTTATGACCTTCAGCAAGTGATCCTGGCTTTCACCGCAAGAGACCGCAAGGATTCGGCAACACTTTATAGTTGGATAAGTGATCCTGGCAAACTGGACCAGCTTACACTCCGTGACAGAGCATGGCTTGTAAATATAGCCAAGCTGCTGGATGAGAGTATCACAGCCTATCATACCTTGACCGTGATGGCTTTTGTAGAATGGATTGCGCACCGTTTTGGTATCATGTCATGGATACTGAAGCAGCCTGAAAAATTTACGCATCTCTACGCACTCAAAACATTTTTCACCTTCTCGGATCTTGAGGCTTCAGGTAAAAGCAGCTTTCGCATACCGGACCTGCTGGAAATCTGCAACCTCATGAAAGCATATGATATAAGGCTGCCGATCCAATCCCTGGCACCACCTCCGAAAGGAATTTTTCTTTCTTCCCTCCACAGCGCAAAAGGATTGGAGTATGAAAAAGTGGTGATCAAAAACATCACCGAAAATGAATGGGAAAAGAAAAGAGCCTATAACCAGATATTTACCCTTCCGGATAACCTCGTCAGGAACTTAAGTCTGTCTGCAAAAATCGAAACAGATGCAGATATCAATGATCAGGATCGTCGCAGATTATTGTATGTAGGGATGACAAGGGCTAAATATGAACTCTCACTCTCCTATGCCCGCAAGAAAGACGATACTAAAGATCTCGTCCCCAGTCTCTATCTGACAGAAATTCAGAAAAGCGATCAGGAGGTAGTGACTTACAAACCGGAAGTAGATGAAAACGTACAAGCTGAATACCTGATGTATGTCATGTCCGGCGAACAACGTGCAGACCTGCTACTCGATGAAGCTGAAATCCGAGACCGCGTCAAAAACTTTGTACTCAATGTCTCTGCATTGAATAAATACCTCGAGTGTCCGCTTGGATTTTATTATGAAAAGATCCTGGTCATCCCCTCAGGCCAGCAAGTATATCTTCTTTTTGGAACAGGGCTCCATGAGGCACTTCAGCTATTGTTCAGGAAAAAATTTGAAGAGCGAGACCTGGCAGTCGGAAAAGAATACCTGGTGCGCATGTACGAATTTTATATGGAGCGCAACAAACATCGGCTCACTACAAAAGAAGCAACTGACTACACCACATATGGTAAGCTAGTCCTCGACAAATACTATGACAAATACAGCCCCACCTGGTCAGAAAACATAGGCTATGATACAGAATATAGGTTGAGAGACATTCATATCGAAGGTGTACCGGTCTCAGGGTTTATCGATCGTATTGATAAGTTCGACAACAAGATTGTGGTCTACGATTACAAATCAGGCAAAACAGATAAGTTTAAAGAAAAACTCAAAGCTCCTGACGATACATCAAACGGTGGCGATTATTGGCGACAGATGGTTTTTTATGATCTCATGCTGAGTCAGGATCTTAAATATCATACACGCATGGATCATGGATGGCTCCAGGCCCTTGAACCTGAAAAAGACGGCTCCTTCAAGCAGCATAAAGTAGTAGTCAGTGATGAGGATCGCGAAATAGTCTCTCGTCAGATAGTCGATACATTCCAAAAAATACAGGCCATGGATTTCACCAAAGGATGCGGCAAATGCAAATGGTGTGAGATGCATGGTATTGTCGCCACACTATCTGATGATGAAGAACAAGTTGAATAAAAAAATGGTGTAAGAGGCGAAAGAGACTGAAACGTAAATTAAACCGGGTCCCTGAGCTTGTCGAAGGGAAGAGGTTGGGTACCTTTCCTTCCTCCGCCCCCTTCGCGCAGCGAAGGGGCGGTAGTGGAGGTACCCTGAACTGACCATTGACAATGGAAGGGTATAGTGAAATCAAACTGCGGCTCTGCGCAAAAAAAAAGAGGCGAAAGAGGTGGAAGAGGCGGAAGAGGCGAATATTTCAAGATACTAAAGCATTGAAAGATTAGTATTTTGCACTAAATGAATAAAGCCAAACCTATTACCATCCTTACGGATTATGACATCACCCTTTTCCAGGGTGGCAATCATTGCCGGTTATATCAGAAACTAGGCTCCCACACTGCAGAAGTTGAGGGCATAAAGGGCGTAACCTTTGCCGTATACGCGCCTGCTGCGAGCAAAGTTTCAGTCATTGGCAATTTCAACCAATGGCGGGCCGGTGTGCATGATCTCTATCCACGTTGGGATAATTCAGGGGTATGGGAAGGATTCATCCCTGATTTGGCACCGGGTGCGCTATATAAATATGCCATCGAATCACACTCGGGATTTAAAGGCATCAAAGCCGATCCGTATGGAAGATTGCATGAGCATCCTCCAATGACGGCTTCGGTGATCTGGGAAGATCAATATCAATGGCAAGACGAAGAATGGATGACCCGTCGCTATGAACGAAACAGATTGGGCGCAGCTATCTCTACATATGAAATGCACCTCGCTTCCTGGCGTAAGAAAGGAGACGGCAGTCCATTGACGTATCGTGAGATGGCATTTCAATTGCCTGACTATCTCCATGAAATGGGTTTTACTCACGTGGAATTTATGCCCGTCATGGAACATCCTTATGATCCATCATGGGGTTATCAGATCACTGGGTTTTTCGCACCTACCAGTCGTTTTGGTACACCTGATGATTTTAAATACCTGATCGATTGTCTGCATGCAAAAAAAATCGGGGTGATACTCGATTGGGTGCCTTCTCATTTTCCAACGGACGGACATGGACTCGGCAATTTTGATGGAAGCTGCGTCTATGAGCATCCGGATCCACGCAAAGGATTTCATCAGGACTGGCAGAGTCTTATTTTCGATTATGGTCGTAATGAGGTCAAAGCTTTCCTGATCAGCAATGCGCTTTTTTGGATTGATGAGTTTCATGCCGACGGGCTCAGAGTAGATGCAGTGGCCTCTATGGTCTATCTTGATTACTCCAGAAAAGAAGGTGAATGGGAACCCAATAAATTTGGCGGAAGAGAATACCTGGAGGCCATAGATTTCCTGAAAGCAATGAATGAGACCGTGTACAAATATCATCCGGATATCATCACCATTGCTGAAGAGTCAACTGATTTTCCATTGGTATCCCATCCTACGTATGCAGGAGGACTTGGCTTTGGCATGAAATGGATGATGGGTTGGATGCATGATACGCTAGGGTATTTCAAACAAGACCCATTGTACCGTAAACATCATCATAACCAGATCACGTTTAGTCTGATCTATCAGTATTCCGAAAACTATATGCTTCCTTTCTCTCATGATGAAGTGGTACATGGCAAAGGCACATTGCTGAGTCGCATGCCTGGATTGGGAAAGGATCAGTTTGCCAATCTCCGTCTCATGCTTGGCTATATGTTTACGCACCCCGGTGCAAAGTTGCTCTTTATGGGAGGAGAGTTTGGACAGCGCAATGAATGGAATTTTGCAGGTCAATTAGAATGGGGTGCATTACAATTTGAATCGCACGCCGGCATCATGGCATGGACCAAAACGATGAATCATCTCTACCAAAAAGAGAGGGCTTTGCATGAGTGCTGTACAAAACCTCAAGGCTTTGAATGGGTCAGGGTGGATGACTATCAGCAGAGTGTCCTTGCTTATGAACGTATAGCTTTAAATCCGGATCTTAAAGTGCTGGTGATCCTCAATATGACTCCTGTAGACCGTCCACAATACAGAATAGGCACTGAACAAAACGGAGACTGGACATTACTCGATCACTCAGACAAGAAGGAGTACTGGGGACAAGAAAGATCTGTCCATGAAAAAGTATCCATCGAAGAAACTCCCTGGGAACACAAATCCCGCTCGATGGAATTTGCACTACCGGGTCTTACAGTAGTTATATATAAGTGGAATAAAGGAAGTGAGAAAATTGAAAATGAGGCATTAAAGTCAATCTCCAAAATCAAGTCCCCTTCAGTGGATTTAGGGGCAAAAAAAATAAAGGCGGAGGCGAAGGTTGTGGAAACTAAGCTGCCCATTGTTTTGTCAGAACAACTATCGGCAAAGAGTAAAAAACACCCACACACAAACCCACACACACTCCGGATTGGGGATTTGGGGGTAAGCAAACCTGCCATCAAAAAAACAGTTGCTGAGAAAACTCCGCTAAGAAAAAAACTCGTTACTAAAACAGCTACTGCAATTCAAACACCTTTGAGGAAAAAACCTGCTACCAAAAAACCTGTTACTAAAACTACTGTGAAAAATACGTCTGTAAAAAAGAAAAGAAAGGGTAATTAGATATTCTCTTATTTGAACCTATTTTATTCATCTTCAAGGGGCCAGAATCACAACTCACAGCTCGTTGAGCGTAGCCGCAACGAACCAATGGTAAATAACCACATACAGCAAGATCCAAAAAAACCGTTGACTCGACAGGATTCCCGGTCGTTGAGCGTAGCCGAAACGACACCGCCAAAATCTCACCGGTCATTGTAGCGACTTGTGCTGAGCGGAGCCGCAGTAAGCAGAAGCGACACTCTAATCACATCCTCATCCGCTTACCACTTCTTCATCACCGAAATATCTGCGTAAAACGGTAAGGTCGGATCCTCTGAAAAATTCTGCCCAAAGATCTTTCCGGCTTTTAAAGCAATGCCTGTAGATTTCAGCCAGTAACTTCCTTGTAAACCAAATTTGAAACTGCCTCCGGTGGAACCATACCAACCATCCTGGATCTCTGAATAATATTCCTTCAACAGGCGATGTTCAATCAGTGTAGCATGGGTATGATCATAATTAGCTTCGAAAGCAATGCTCCACTTGTCTCGGTAATACCCGATAGTCGTGCCGAGCTCCGACCCTATATTTAATAAGACAGCAGCTTCTGAAGCATATCGCCTGAAGATCATGCCGGGTTTTATCGAAATTCCCAAATGATTGACCGGGTAGAATATAGTCTGGACATTTAGTTTCGCTTTAAAGTCATCCATAAAGGTTTTGCCAAATGGAGTAGAAAGCTCAGTGCCCACTACTGCAGGTATTTTTCCTGAAAATTTATATCCGTATGATATCCCATACACGGTTCCAAAATCAACCCCAATATGAAGGGCCATGATATGTCGACTATTTTGATCCGGGTTGTACCAGGCGACTACTTGCGCGACAGAAGTAAAAGACCATAACATCGATAAAAAGAAAAAGAGCACTAGTTTCATTTCATTTCATTTAAATAGGTTAAAGCAATTGCATAAAAAGCATCCCAACCGAAATAGAGTATTTCATGACCTGTACCTTCGATTTCATGATATTCAATGTGAGGAAAAACCGAACCAACTGTTTCCGCCCATGCCTGACCGTACGCTGTATTGAGTTCGCTGTATGTAAATAATACCCTGGTCGAAAAGTCTGCGAGATGTGTGGTGAAGTCAAGACCCTGCGTCTCCCCAACTTCCAGCATGGCATTAAAAGACACTGCTCCGCTGCGCCAGAAAGGGTAAGGACCCGCATTGCCGATCGTATTTCCAGGAGCATTCTCAAATGTGAAAAAATAGGACGCTTTATAATCCTGTATTTCATGTTCATCACGACCTGTAAAGATCTGCTCGGGAAACAAAGCATCGTTGAGTGCTTCGGAGAATAATTCGATATGCTTGGACAGACTGAGATACTCTTCAACCTGCGGCCAGGTAAATCCGCCTGGTTCGGCCAGGACGACCCCATCAATTTTTTCAGGATGTTGGTTGATGTAACCTGTCGCTAGCATGGCTCCCCATGAATGGCCGATCAGAAAGACTTTCTGTGCATCCGCAAGTTTGAAATGGTGGACCAAAGCATTCAGGTCATCAATCATGATCTGCACGCCGTCAAACTGGCTAGCATCTTCACGCTTTGACAATCCTGTACCCCGCTGGTCATAGAAGACGACAAAGAACCCATCATCAGCAAATGCCCGGGCCTCAAGCAAGTCTCGATAATCACCTCCAGGCCCGCCGTGGATCATCACGATGATAGGATCGGTAGGCACCCCGAAGGTTTCGACGTGAAGATGGGTGCCATTAATCACCAAAGAAGGAAGGGAGGCATCCTGGTCCACAGTTCGGGGAACCAAGGATCCCAGCGTCAGCGGATCCATGAGATCACTGTTGCATGCTGACAACCCCAGAAGAAAAAGGGGAATATAAACTAGTTTCATATTCACTTTTTTCCGGCAAACTTCGGTCAGACCCGCTGATTGGGCGACCGCGCTTACAAGGATGCACTGTATACAGGTGCGAACTCTCAGGGAAAAATCAAATACCACTGAAAATCAAAGCTTTATTCTGAAAAATATTCTGAAGGAGATTTGCCGGTATAAGCCTTAAAATACTTGTTGAAGGTGGATTTGCTGTTGAATCCACAGTCATAGGCCAACGCCAGGAGTGTATAATGTTTCTTTTCGTCGAGACGAGCAGCCTGGATAAACGCTCGGACGCGGAAGAAATGGATATACTGGTAAAAGTTCTTTTGCTCCTTCTCATTGATCACCTGGCTCAGGTAATTTGGGTGGGTATCCAGGATCGCCGCCAGGTCCGCCAGCGTGATGTCATTGCGTTTGTAATAGTCTTTCTCTTCCATCAGCCTGGTCAGACGGATATGGAGATCATTGGCCTCAGATTCCTTTAGGCCCGATTTTGCATACCGTACGATATCCTTATCGGTTTCCGGGGTGGGCGTGACAAAATCATCAAAGGATGGTGGGTCTGGATGCAGGGAATTCTTAACGATATCCGGATGCGAATAGAATATTGGCAATTGATTGATTCCGAAAACCCCGATAAACAATACAAATACAACGACCCCAGTGAAAATGATCCAATCATCGAAAAACAGTACCAGCAACCATATGCATCCGAGGCCTATAGAAAGATACTCAAGCCAACGAAGGTTTACTTTCTCTGCATTAGAAAACCATTGTTTGATTTTGGATCTGTGCCGATGTATCCGGATCAGAGACCAGGCCACATATCCCAGGCCAGTCATAAGGATTAATGCCTGGTGGATCAGGATATACCATTCATATCCCTTGCCATTGGCAGCAACAACCACAATCTTTTCCTCTCCCGACAAAAGGTAAAAAGGAATAGCCAGCACCGTGAGCATGAGAAAAGGTATAAAGTGTGGCAGTACCTGTCTCACCCGCAATGGCTTCTCCTGTGTCATAGCTGAAACATAGAGAAACAGAAACGGACCATGCAAAACCGGCCATGGCATAGAGAGTCCCAACAAGTGCGGATACCGGTCAGTCAATCCTGAATACGTAAAGTAAAAAACTAACTGATGGATCGCCATCCCCGACATCCAGGCCATCAGTATCTTATCCGAATAAGACTTTCTTCTTTTGAGCAGAAGCAGAATAAAGAGAAAAATGGATATAGTGATGCCGAAAAGGAAATGCATAGAATAAACAGGTTGTCGTATCCATCGCCAAGGAATGTTTGACCCTTACCGCAATATTGGACTAATAGGCCACAAGGTAGGGACATTTAATTAGTTCCTCCGGCCCGGGAAAGTTCCCACAGAGTGACATTGGCTTTAGGCAATATTAAAGGATAGCGATAAAGCAGACAAATATTTCCCTATCATTGATGATGAATTCCACCATCCACCTGCCTCGTCTACTCCTTGTCTGCTGCCTTCTAGGTTTCACGCTCAACTCGTCCAAAGCAGGAAACCTCCCACCAGGTTTTGCAGAGGTTCTTGTAGCACAGGAACTTGACCCAACCACCATGGCCCTTGCACCTGATGGACGCATATTCATCACAGAGAAAATCGGAAGAATCCGCATCGTTGAAAACGATCAACTCCTTCCTGATCCATTTCTCGTTCTTGAGGTGGACAACTACAATGAGCGCGGCCTGAGCGGTATCGCCTTCGATCCTGAATTTGAGCTAAATGGATATATCTATGTGTACTACACCGTGAAAGGTGAAAACCATAACCGCGTCAGTCGATTTACCGCTGATGGCAATTACGCTGTACCCGGTAGTGAAACAATACTGCTCAATATCGATCCACTCAGCGGCACAGTCCATAATGCAGGCTCAATGGTTTTTGGCATCGATGGCAAACTGTATGTTTCTGTCGGAGACGGAGCCGATGGACAAGCCGCCCAACGTATGACTTCACTTCGTGGAAAAATACTTCGCATCAATCCTGATGGATCTATACCGGATGACAACCCGTTCTACAACGAAGCTACAGGTGTCTATAGAGCCATCTATGCCCTGGGTTTCCGCAATTCATTCTCCATGACTGTGCAACCCGGCACAGGACGTATCTATGCCACGGAAGTAGGCGGCAGCAACTGGGAAGAAGTCAATGATATACAAGCTGGAAAAAATTACGGTTGGCCGATTATCGAAGGACCCATCAATGGCCAGACGCCACCGGACAATTATAAAGAACCTGTATTTTATTATAATCATGCAGACGGATGCGCTGCGGTAGGCGCTGCATTTTATAATCCGGATGTGGCTATGTTCCCTTCCCTGTATGCAGGTAAGTTTTTCTTTGCCGACTACTGCGAAGGTTATATTAAGATCATGGATCCTGCGGTACCTGGTGTAGCCGCTGTATTTGCTACCAATATCAACCGCCCTCTCAATCTCCTTGTGGCCCCTGATGGCACCATGTATTACCTCGCGCGCGCAGGCATAGGCGGCGGCTCCGAAGAAGACAACACAGCCACTGAAAACGGAACGCTTTGGCGCATATTCTATACCGGTTCAGGCGCACCATTCGTTTCTGTCAATCCTCAACCGCTGATGGTAAGCGTGGGTGAAGATGCTCGCTTTTTTATACAAGCTTCCGGCGAACAACCATTGCAATATCAATGGCAACAAAATGGAGTGGATATTGATGGTGCAACAGCCGACGAAATCATTTTTCAAAATGCTATGCTGATCGATAGCGGTACTCTCATCCGCTGCATTGTATCTAATGCATCAGGAGCGGATACTTCCTTGACTGCTGTATACAGGGTCACGTCAGACCAACGTCCTGAACCAGAAATCATCACCCCTGCCGAAGGCACATTATACAGAGCCGGAGATACATTATTCTTTTCAGGCCATGCACCGGATGCAGAGGAAGGAGAACTATCTCCGACTGCGCTGCGATGGAAAATTGATTTTCATCATGATGAACACACCCATCCGGGCCTCGTCCCGACGGCAGGTATTTCAGAAGGCGAGTTTTTCATCCCACAGACAGGAGAGACCGCTGATGATGTCTGGTATAAAATACATCTGAGCGCTACCGATTCAGCAGGTCTGTCAAAAACGGTCACCAGAGATATATTTCCGTTGAAAACTCAATTTACTGTGCAAACGATTCCTTCCGGACTGCCTGTATATGTCGAAAGTAATTATGTCACTTCGCCGGTCAGTACGACCAGTGTAGTGGGAATCATAAGGCGGGTTGAAGTGCTAGCTTCGGCGATTGCCGGTGATTCTATTCGATTATTTACAGCGTGGACCGATGGTGAAACATCCACTGTCCGCACATTTGCTGCATCTGAGGATTCAGTGACGTTTACAGCACAATATGTAACCTTCCCGCTAGGCAATGGCACAGGCATTCGGGGCTATTACTACGACTGCCCGATCGAAGATATCAATTACTATGAGCCATTTGCATTTACCCGGATTGATACGACCATTGACTTTGATTGGGCGGAGGGCTCCCCTTCAACCTCCCAACTTGGTAATGATTTTTGGCTCGTACGTTGGGAAGGTTTTATACAACCTGTCTTTGATGATATCTATAATTTTCATGTCGTCGGCGATGACGGTATCCGGCTTTGGGTGGATGAGCAGTTGATCGTGGATGCATGGGTACCACAACCTCCCACCGAATGGTCAGGCACTATTGACCTGGAAGCTGATACAAAATATCCCATCCGCTTAGAGTTTTATGAAGAAGGGGGCGGCGCTGTATGTCAGCTTTCCTGGAGTAGCAATCGTCTGGCGAAACACATCATCCCAATGTCTCAACTATTCCCCGATAATGCTACGAACACAAATGAAGGACACGTTGATGAAGCTGGAATAATCATCTACCCTAATCCTGTGCAGGATTTACTTATCGTCGACATGCGCGACCCGGCAGATGAAATCAAACAGATTCAAGTGCTTAGCACACTAGGACAGGTGCTCTTGCAAAAGCCTCGTGAACCTGGACAAAATAAATTGTTACTGGATCTCCGCGATTATTCAAATGGAATGTATTGGATTAAATACACCACCAACTATGGAAAAAACGGTGTCATTCCATTTGTCAAATTTTAATTTAGCTATCTTAAACTCGCTGAAATCCTGATCTGCGCCTGACCAAATAGAACAGATGAATACATTACAAGCCATCATCATCGCCATTGTCGAAGGCATCACCGAATTTCTACCGATATCCTCCACCGGGCACATGATCCTGGCCTCTACCCTGATGGGGATACATGAGGACGCCTTTGTCAAAACATTTGAAATCTCCATCCAGCTTGGCGCCATACTTGCCATAGTCTTGATGTATGCTAAACGGTTTTTAAAAGGCTTAACGATCTATTACAAACTGGCTATTGCTTTTTTGCCAACAGCCATCATCGGATTTTTGGCGTATGACTTTATTAAAACGTATTTGTTCAATCCGATAGTGGTCGCCATATCCCTTATCGTAGGTGGAATCTTCCTCATCCTGATCGATAAAAAAGTACTGGCCGCTGAAAGTAAAACCGATGTACTTGAAAAGATTGATTACAAACATGCATTCTTTATTGGACTGATTCAATGTTTTGCCATGATCCCTGGTGTTTCAAGAGCAGCAGCTACGATCATCGGTGGGGTGTTCAATGGACTTGATAAAAAGCAGGCAACAGAATTTTCTTTTCTGCTTGCTGTGCCCACCATGTTTGCGGCCACTGGATACGATCTGCTTAAAACGCCTATTGTCTTTACTGATGAACAGCTTTTTCTTTTAGGGGTAGGACTGATCATAGCTTTTTTGACAGCATGGCTTGCCGTAAAGGTGTTTTTAAAATTGGTGGAGCATTATGGTTTCAAGTATTTTGGATACTACCGGATTCTGCTTGGTGTAGTTTTCCTGCTTTTATTGAGCACTTTTGACTTTTAATGGAAATAAATTCCGGAAAATGTTAAATTTAGTTCAACTCAATTTCCGGCTTTTGAAAAACATCCTCTTCCTTTTCGTATTCTTTAGCTTTGTAACATCAGCATTGCAGGCTCAACCAGGTCTCAAACCAGATAGCCTCCAAATAGCGGCCATGAATAAACTCAGTTTTCTCGAAGGAGAATGGACCGGGACAGGGTGGATGCAAATGGGAAGAGACAAACATTATTTTACGCAAAAAGAAACTGTCATACGCAAAGTAAATAATGCAGTCTACGTCATTGATGGAATAGGTCTTGACAGTGAATCAAACCAGGTCATCCATCAGGCCTTTGCGATTATCTCCTATGATCCTAACAATAAAAAATACCTCATACGGACGATCAAGGGAGATGGAAATTACGTGGATGCTGATGCCTATGTCACTGACGACGGAGGTTTTGTATGGGGATTTACTCACCCTCAGGCTGGGCAGATAAAATATACCACGCGCCTTGTCGAGGGAAAATGGGTGGAAAAATGAGAATCAACCAGGGACAATATAACCTGGTACCCTTTTATTGAAATGACCCTTTCAAAAAATTAAACGACCAGTTTATTTTTTCAGCAGGGCATTCAATACAAAATCCAGCTCCTCGCCTTTTGCCGTAGTGTAATCAGGTATCACGCCTTTCAAATCGATTCGATAACCATCGCTTGCATAATAATCTGCTGTAGGCACATCCAGATCCCAGCCATTGTCTAAAAGAAAAGACTCCCCACTCAACATAGCTCCGCTAGTTGTCTGGCCTACCAGAATAGCTTTCTGATAATATTTCAGATTATAACACAACGGTTCACATGCACTGGCAGTCCTGGCGCTGGTGAGCAGAAAAACTTTTCCAAGATAAGGCTGCCCTGTTGGTACTACTTTCAATTTAAAACCAGACGTAGTATGTATGCCGTCTCTGAGTTTACCAAGGTTGCTTTCATCCAGCTCAGGAAGTAGCGCATATTGTTCAGGGGTAGGAATCTGGTCCTGCTCATCAAACCATTTATTGGTTAAAAAGAAACCTGCATAGGTAGCCGTATCAACCAGATGCTCTGCAATCCGCATGGAAGAAATGGTCCCTCCCAAATTGGTCCGTAAGTCAATGATGCAATTCGGAATCTGCCGATCTTTGAGCACCGTAAAGACAGAATCAATGGATGCAACGGGGTGATAAGCAAAGGAAGTGATCGTCATCAACGCAACGGAATCACTTGGAAAGGTCAATGATACAGAATTATCCTTCTTTCTTGATGAAACCACACTAGCCAGTGGACTATGCTCAATGCTTATTTTGTCAGCGGGTCTGGTAAGTTTATAATGTGTAAAGGGTAGTTTGTTTTTCTCCTTTGCGTAATAATAAAATGCCGAATAGAATTCCAGATCATCACGCACTTTCCCAGATACTCGTGTAAACTGCTTTTCAAAAGCCTGGTAGGATTTTTCCTGCAAAATATCTTTCCTGAATATTCTATCACTTGTCGCAGCTAATAAAGCTTTTCCCAATTCATTAAAATCCTGTTTTGTCACAACCTCCTGTTTCCTGAACCTGAAACCACCATGTACTTTGAACGCGCCATCCATCAATACACCTTCCAGCAGCGTATCGCTAGTCAAAGGTGCTACAAACCAATAGGTACTCTTGAAGACAGTATACAACACCAATTTTAATGTATCCGATTTGATCGTGCCATTGCGAAGTTGTAATAAAGCTCCTTTCTTAAATTTCTTTTTCATAAACAACTTTGCAATCCCACCCTTAAATCCTCCCAATACCCTTCCGGCCGCATTCTTAACAGAATGTCCTTCGATAGCATTCTCGGATTGTTTGAGGATAATTGTTGTCTGAAGCTCTGCATTCAGATTCGCAAAGTATATGGTTCCATTCCATTCGCCGGCCAATTGCTGAGCCTGAATAACTTGAAACGGAGCACAGACCATGTACAGCGTAATGAAAATAAAACTGGTGTTCTTCATATCGATGCCTATAATATACCCGTTCAATATATAAATACTTTTATAGATACCACTAAAGTTCCTTTACATTTATCAATTATCCATTCAGGCTCACGGTTATACATCATAGACTGATTTAAAAAACGCTTCTTACAAATGCATATTCCAAAATATACTTTCAACCTATTCTTTTTTTTACTACTGATACTACCGAGCGCCGGATGTGAAAAGGATGATCCAACTCCACCCATCACACCTGATCCACCTGTCACATCAGATCCGCCTCAATACGAAACACCTTTCGCTTCTATTCCGCCTTCTGAAGATGTCGTCATGTACGAAATCAATGAAAGGGCCTTTAGTTCGTCCGGAACACTGATGGGTATTCTACCACGTCTTGATTCCATTAAAGCATTAGGCGTAAATGTTATCTGGCTGATGCCTATTCATCCCATCGGCGCCATCAATACAGTCAACTCGCCTTACTGCGTTCGAAATTTTAAAGAAGTAAATCCTGAATACGACAACCTCGAAAATTTAAGAACGCTTGTACGCGAAGCTCACAATCGCGATATGGCTGTCATCCTTGATTGGGTAGTGTTTTCCAATAATATGAGTGAGCAGGCATTGAGAAGCACAAAAGTGAAAATGCGCTTTAGTTCGCTATTCAGGACCTTTGATGGAGCACAGGACTATGCCATCCTCCGGTCTATCATCGACACGGCCATCCTACAGGGTAAACATCCCTTTGATGCTTTAGTTAAGCCAGCGATTGTTGTACATTAGGGTGAATAGTTACAAAACAATTAATTGCACCTGAAAAATATTATTCATAAAGTTTATCTTTTATGTTCAGCTTAGTTGCCGGATAAATCAAGCCATATTCTTTATCAAGCAATTTTTTATTTTTGTTCATATAATCTATTCTCGAGAGCAAATGAGCGATCAATGCAATATGTACGTCATCTTTGTCCTCCGCATTTGCAATATACCATGGGGAATATCCGAAATTTGTTTTCTCCAGCATTTCATTTCTCGCTGTGGAATACTTTTTCCACATTTTTTGTGCTTTCTCGTCAAGAGGACTTATTTTCCATTGCTTCAATGGATCATCTTTTCTTGCTTCAAGACGTTTTTCCTGTTCCTGTTTGCTGATAGATAGATAATACTTCATTACAACAATGCCTGTATTTTCCAGCATATTTTCAAATAAAGCCACATC
>JBBRDL010000033.1:0-30472 GCA_038203965.1 Chitinophagales bacterium
GGCCCCTAGTATACCTCCGTGCAGGGTCATCACATACCACCTTTCGACTCTCTCAGGGCAAGCCTTGCTACTTACTAATACTTCAGTAGGCTGCGCTCTCGTATAAGGGACTTTCACCCTCAAGGAATGAACTATATTTACCCTTCAAGGCACACACAATGTCTACTCGCCAGCAGGGTTTTAAGCATTGATAGGGAATGATCGTAAATTTTGAGCAAGCTATCTGGAGGAATATCTCGATTACATTCCTGCCGGCGAGCAGCCCAGATCGTAAGCAACCTGGACGGCCCACATTTCTCAATGTTCATCAAATTGGATACAATAGGTATCTTCATAGGTGAGACGTTTTAAAAAGACACATGGAATTACTTCAATTCAGGTATACTGAAGACTAAAGAAGACGTAACACTTTATAAATCTATCTTGTCATGCAGCAAAAAAATGAACCTCAAATAAATTCAGAAAACAATCTACCTTTTCAAAATAAAGTATGGATAACAGCCGTAATATTTGCTTTTATAATAACTGTTCTATTGATAATTAAAGCCACTTTTAGCGTTTTTTTATTGGTATTGGCAGGTTCGCTTATAGCTATATTTTTTAGAGGATTGAGTGCCTTCATTCAAAGGAAAACAAAATGGAAAGAAGGCCTATGCGTAGCTATTTCCATTATAGGTACCTTGTTGATCGTGGCAGGATTATTCTGGCTGATTGGAGCAAAAGTGCAGGAACAAATAGCCGAACTAATGGAAACACTACCTAAAACAATTGAAAATGCAAAGGCGAAATTGAACGATAGTTCAATAGGTGAAAAAATTGTCAATAAGCTATCCTCAAAAAATTCAATGGATAAAGCACAAGTATTTGCGGGACAATTTTTTCAATCCACATTCGGGGTGTTCGGTGATATTTATGCGATTTTATTTATTGGAATTTTCTTCACCATTTCGCCCCAAACGTACACCAAAGGTATGGTGCAACTTATACCGGTAAAAGGACAAAAAAAGGCTGATCAGGTGTTAGATAAATTAGGTGAGCAATTACGCAATTGGCTTAAAGGAAAATTGATTTCAATGTTAATTGTCTTTGTTTTAACAGCCATAGGCCTAGCTATTATTGGAATGCCGCTTTGGCTTGTGTTAGCTCTTTTGGCAGGATTGATTAGCTTCATTCCCAACTTTGGACCTTTGCTTGCGTTGATACCCGCCTTATTGGTGGCTCTAATGCAAGGCCCTGAAACCGCGGCTTTGGTTGCCGGACTTTATATTTTAATCCAGTTTATTGAAAGCAATTTTATTACAACACTTGTTCAGCAAAAGTTACTTAACATGCCTCCTGCACTCATAATAATTGCACAATTGTTAATGGGTGCACTGACAGGCGCGTGGGGATTGGTTTTGGCAACTCCACTAACTGTTATTGTAATTGTTTTAGTGCAAGAGTTGTATCTTAAAAATAGAAGCTAATGAAGGGTATGCTTATCATCGAGTAGGCGGCTCCGCCAGTTCCTGATAGCTTTTGGGACTAAAGGGGAATCCAGCGTGAGGGTGAGTGTCTGTGTGGGTGTGCTTACCTTATCATATATCAATCTTTGGTCGAGGGTTTCTGCTCCCGTTTTATTTGGCTCAGTATGCTCACCACAGGCAGCCCATGCCCAGTATTCTTCGACCTGCTATGCGCATCCTTGGGGAAGGTTTTTAGTTCCAAAGAAATGTCTCTCGCCTACCCCTTCTCCCCAACTTCTTCCAATTTCTTATTGACACGCTTATATAAGCTCCCTGACAATTTTCCTACGGTAAGACCCTGCACCACTATAGAAAAGACCACGACGAAATAGGTCATCTCCAATAACAACTCCGCGTAAGCCCCACTGGTCACGGATATCACCAGTGCAATCGACACTCCACCACGCAACCCTCCCCATACCAACAATGTAATAGATCCCCGACTCAGCCTGGGTTTGAAGGGAACAATCAGCGATGGAATCCAGATGGAAATAAACCGTGCAAACAACACGATAAAAATTGCAGCTACAGAGATCAGCCAATAGGTAGAGAAGTCCGCAATCAGCAACAATTCAAAACCAATAAAAAGAAACAGAATCGCATTGAGGATCTCATCAATTAACTCCCAGAATTTGGTCAGATAATCTTTTGTCACCGATGACGTCACTACCTTTCTACCATAATTGCCTAGGAAAAGTCCTGCTGCCACCATGGTGAGTGGACCTGAGATGTGAAAGGCTTGTGCTATGAGATAACCGCCCATCACCACGGATAAGGTTATCAAAACAGATACGATATAATCATCCACCGTCTTGAGCGCCCTGGCCGCAATAATCCCCAGCACTACGCCAAGAAATAATCCACCAATGGCTTCTTTGGCCAGCAACCAGGTGATCGATGAAATTGAGATCTGCGCGTCTTCTGTACGCGTCAACTGGAGGATCACGGCAAACAATACTACAGCTACCCCATCATTGAACAACGACTCTCCTGTAATCTTCGTCTCCAGCGACTTGCTCACTTTAGCTTTGCGCAAGATCCCCAAAACCGCAATCGGATCTGTAGGTGATATCAGAGACCCGAATAACATGCAATAGAGAAAAGGGAGTTCGATACCAAACAGAGGCGCTACATAGTAGAAAATCACCCCGATTGTAAATGTCGATATGATCACACTTATCGTAGAAAACGTCAGCACCGGCAATCTTTGTTGCTTCAGATCGGCAAAGTTGACGTGAATCGCACCTGCAAAGAGAAGGAAGTTGAGCATCGCTCCCATCAGCACCTCAGTAAAATCCAATTCTGATATCAACGTAAATAAATTATCTGTCGTCTCGGGAAACAGTGTATTCCCTGCAAACCGAATCACGATCGACACCACAATGGCCATCAACATGATCCCTATGGCAGATGGTAACTTTAGAAACCGATGGTTGATATACGAAAATAGGGAAGCGAGGACGATCAGGACAGAAAAGGAATAATAAAGCTCCATAGGGGCGCAAAATAGAAAATTGTGAGACAGTAAGAGGTAAGAGGTAAGAGGTAAGAGGTAAGAGGTAAGAGGTAAGAGGTAAGAGGTAAGAGGTAAGAGGTAAGGTCGATGTTTGAAAAACATCGAAACAAGTGCCGTAGGAACGGCCGACTTTGAAACATGGGGTTTTAACCCCACGAAAAAAGTGTCAGATGCATATATTTGACCCACCAATCGAAAAACCCATGATCAAACTTCTCTGTACCATAGTGTTGATTTCCTCAACGCTACTGATCCAATGTCAAAGCACAACCAAACCGAATACTAAAAGAAAAAATATGTCAACATTAGACGGGGTCTATACCCTGAATGGCATCCACGATATGGCTGCTGGTTTCAAATTCACACCCGATGGACGATTTGAATTTTTCTATGCATACGGTGCCGGTGATCGCAATGCGACAGGCACCTATATTATCGAGGGTGACACCATCAAATTGAAAAGCGATAAAGAGCCCGGTAAAGATTTCAACATCGACAGCCAGCGCAAGCAAGGAAAAGGATTCACAATTAAAGTGAATGATGCGAATAAAAATTATCTCTCCTACATTTCCTGTCTTTATTTTGTTGGAGAAACCCAGGACATGCAGCAGGCCAACAATGATGGAATCATCCATCTTGATCTTGATGTGGTAGACTCCTTATATATACGCCATGAACTGGCTTTAGATATACCAACCCTGATCAAAGACAAAACCAATGACAACAATTATTTTGAAGTATCTCTGCTACCTTCACTAAGCCAAGTTAGTTTTAAAGGAATCGATCTGTTTATCAAAGAGGATACCCTCACTTGCCATCCAAATTATTTTATGCCTTTTGAGAATATTCGATTTGAGAAAGAATAGCTATGGTGAGTTGTGAGTTGTGAGTTGTGAGTTGTGAGTTGTGAGTTGTGAGTTGTGAGTTGTGAGTTGTGAAGTCGATGTTTGAAAAACATCGAAACAACTACCATCGATTGTCACTGCGCATCAATATGCCTCTTTTCCTAGTTTGACTACGCTCAGTATACCGCTTCTCTCTTGGTTGCTGAGCGTCGAAGCATCTCCTTTCTCCCTTCTCCTTGCCCCTTGTCCTTTTCCCTTTGCTCTATGCCCTCTGATAACTGAACACTACATTTACACCGGTGAACAAAAAGGCAAAGAAAATAGCCCTCATACCCGACTGGCTTAAAAACTACCAGAGGGAAGACTTCCGATTTGACCTGATGGCAGGACTGACGGTAGGGGTGATGCTCATACCTCAAGGCATGGCATATGCTATGGTGGCCGGATTACCTCCTGTTTACGGTCTCTATGCTTCGACCCTACCAGCCATTGTTTATGCATGGTTTGGTACTTCGAGACAACTTTCGGTTGGGCCGGGCGCATTGACAGCGCTGCTTACGGCTGCAGGCATCGGACTGATAGCTCAGACGGGCACCTCAGAATACCTCGCCATGGTGGCTTTGCTTGCGCTAACCGTAGGCCTTATACAGTTTACTTTAGGCTTTGCGAAACTAGGTTTCCTGGTAAATTTTTTATCTACGCCCATTATCCTCGGATTCACATCCGCGGCGGCTATTCTAATCGGGCTCAGCCAATTAAAACATTTCCTGGGTATCAACCTGGTCAAGACACAACATACCCAGGAAATCGTACGGGAAATTATTACCCAGCTTTCAAGTACACATATACTGACACTGGCAATGGGAACAGCAGGCTTGTTACTTCTGCTTCTATTTCAAAAATATCTTTCACGTTTTCCGTCGGCCTTAATCATCGTTTTTGCAGCCATTCTGATCACTTGGATTTTCAGATTGGATCAGAAGGGCTTAAAGATTGTTGGCACTATACCGGGAGGGTTGCCAACACCAAAATTTACGTCCATTACCCTTTCAAATTTTCTGACCCTCTTTCCAACTGCATTCGCTATTGCACTCGTAAGTTTTATGGAAAGCACAGCGGTAGCCAGAGCGATACAAGCCAGGCACAAAAGTTATAAACTCGTGACAAACCGCGAATTGATCAGCATCGGCCTAGCCAATATATCAAGCGGAATCATACAGTCCATTCCTGTCACCGGTGGGATGTCACGATCCACAGTGAATGACCAGGCCGGAGCACGAACAGGTTTGGCATCTATCATGAGTTCAGTACTCATCCTGCTTACCTTACTATTTCTCACATCGCTGTTTTATTTTCTGCCAAATGCCATCCTGGCGGCTGTCATCCTCTTAGCTATATCAAGACTCATCAAGATCAGGGAAGCAAAGAATCTATGGACACTGGATCGCAAAGATTTCTGGATGATGATGGCTACGTTTACAGGGACGTTGGTCCTGGGGATTGGACCTGGCATTGGCATAGGGGTGCTCCTGTCTCTGGCATGGATTATATACGAAACTTCCTATCCGCATCATGCTGAGCTCGGCAAACTGCCAGGCACACATTCTTTTAGAAATGTAAGACGCTATAGTGGACTCGTGATGGCAGAAGGGGTCCTCATCGTCAGATTCGATGCCCCTTTATTTTTTGCCAATATCGCCCACTTCCGTGAAGTGCTGAGTGATTATAAAAACCAGCGAAAAGATACCATTCATACCATCATTCTTGATATGGAGGGGATACATAATATGGATAGTTCGGCCCTGGCTATATTTTCAGACATAGCTGATGAACTCACCAAAGAAAATATCCGAATTTTTCTCACGGAAGTGAAGGGACCCGTAAGGGATAAATTGTATAAATCCGGCTTGACAGACAAACTCGGCCAGAGTAACTTTTTTGTCACTGTCGACGATGCCTTTAATTCGCTCAGCGGACACAGCACAGACGATCCGTCTGCTATTGCGTTGCAAACCAATGCACTACGAGGATAAAAAGGCGACGCAGCGACCTCATACGTTTTTTTTCAAAAGATAAAAAAAACCGATACTTGCCACATTAGTAAGGAAATCTCTCGTTTTAGAGTATTTTTAACAATCTCTTTACCTACCCAAACCATTGCATTGATGAAACATATATTTCGCGCTTTATTGATCCACACTTTTCTTTTTTGCCTTTTCCAGCCAATTGATGCTCAGTGGATAAGGCAGTATCCTTTAGCCAAACTTGAACATGTCGTAGATATAGCTATCCATACAGATGGTCATGGATATGCTGTAGGAGATGATGATCTGATCCTGAGAATGGATCCCGGAACAAAAGAGTGGGATCTATTAACCTCATGGGACAGCGGCTGGAGCCTTGAATCCGTAGACTATCTTGAAAATACCGCAGGCGCTTTTGTAGCTGCAGGCGGTGAGGGACTTATTATTTCAGATGATGCAGGAGGAAGCTGGACAGAGATTGCCGGTTCACCTGAAGGCATCCATGTCATTCATATGATCAGTGCTTCTGACATTTTAGTCATTGCCGATGGGGGTGTCTTTCGTTGGGCAAATAATGTATGGACAGATCTTAATCTTCCTGTGGCCGCTGATGTAGAAAACGGTTTCATACTCGATGCACAACATATCTGGTGTTTTACTACCAATGCGAATTCAACCATGTACTCAACTTTAAATGGCGGTGGCAACTGGAATATTAGTACCCAAGTTGAACGGCCAGATGTAGTTGCGTTTTATAGTGCGCAATATGGTATTGCACTTGATGGAAGGACGGTGTTCCAAAGTGTGGATGGCGGAATGCAATGGACAGAAGTCAGTACCAATGCGATTCACAATTCGGTCAACGATATCACATTTGGAACCAGTGCCAATGTACTGATGGCGGCTACCTTGAACGGAGTACCCACCATTTCTGTGGATAGCGGAGCCACCTGGACCCAAAAAGATCTAGACCTGATCAATCAACGTAATTATTCAATTGCATCTGCTTCCGATCAGGAATTTTGGGTAGGCAATGACTTGAGCAGCATCACTTTTACCTCAGATGCCGGTGATACATGGCTTGAGAAATCTGGTCCTGATCGTAAAATCATGAATGATGTTTTCTTCTTCAACCGCAACTTTGGATTTGCTGTCGGAACAGATGGAACATTTCTTCGCACCACAAATGGTGGAGCTACATGGGAAGATATTTCATTTGGCGAAACACGTTCCTTTTTATCGATACATGGTCTGAGCACTAACGATGTATGGATGGGGGCTAATCAACGTATCTATCACTCCGCTGATATGGGTGATACCTGGCAAGAAAAAAATAGCATTCTTGGTGCCAACTTCATTGATATCCTGGCTGTCGATGCCAATATCGTCCTCGCGTGCGCTACATCAGGAATTATACTCCGTACACAGGACGCAGGAATATCGTGGGACACCGTATTTCAAACGAATAACCAAGTGCGCTCTCTTGCTAAGATTGATGCAAACCGTTTTATGGCCACTGGTTTTAATGGATTGATATTACGCAGCGAAAACCAAGGCCTGACATGGAATAGTACGACCGTACCTGAAGCTGGTCTTCAATATGAACAGACACACTTTATCGGGCAGGAAGGCTGGCTGGTGACGTCAAGTTTTAAAAAAACGATGTGGCATACGACCAATGCAGGGGATAGCTGGGAGGCGATTACACTTCCTATTGATCGGTTCTGGGATGGTGTTTATTTCATCACGCCTGACACGGGCTTTGTAGTAAGTCGATCAACCAATGAAGGCCGGGTGTATACAACTTACAATGGTGGTGCAAACTGGCAGCCTGGCTACATCACTGATTTTCCGTTGTATGGTGTGACAGGCCTGCCTAATCCAAACGGTAGTGCATGGATTTTTGGATATGGGTCAGATATAGAAATATTGCCATTCTGCAATATGCTACCGGTGATCGCTGATTTTACAGGCGAAGCATCCCCATGTGAAAATGATACAGTCACCTATTCGATTACATCAGAGGATGTTGATTTATTCTTCTGGCTTTTTCCTACCGGATGGCAGATCGTAGGCAATCCTAATAATGATACTGTACAAGTTAAAGTCGGACGAAATGGCGGAGCTATCTCTGTTACAGGATCAAACGCATGTGGCTTTTCAAGCCCGATTAGCATCACTTCAAGTCCTACCTTGTTGCCAAAAATCAACAACCTCACTGGGGACAATTCGCCATGCGAAGGAGAAATAATAACCTATAGCGCTATACAATCGGATGTTGTTGATTTTGTCTGGACGGTTCCTGGCGACTGGACTATCGAGGGAAATCCTAACCAGTCCTCTATTATGGCACAGGTTGGCGCCATATCAGGTATGATTTCGGTAGTGGGGGCAAATCAGTGTGGAGAAACAACGCCTTTCAACAGGAATGTTACACCTGCTTTACTTCCCATAATGCATTTTATCACAGGACCTGTAATTCTCTGCACAGGGGATACAGTGGAATATGTCGGACTAGGTGAGTTCTATGATGAAGTTGTATGGACCTACCCAGCCGACTGGGAATCAATCGGACCGGTCAATGAAATTGCGATTGCACTTAAAATTGGTACCCTTGCAGGGTCCGTTACTGCCGCAGGTGTAAACCCTTGTGGCACATCACCTATTGCAGCATCGCAGGCCATGCCTATTGATGTACCGGATGCAACTGTGATCGTCAATGACAATATACTAACCTTGTCACATATCGGGGTGGCTTATCAATGGTTCCTTAACGGGGTAGCTATCTCAGGAGCTACCGGACCGCAGCATACGGCTACTATAACAGGCGATTATTACGCCGTTATTGTCTTTGATCCGGGTTGTATAAGTGTAACCCCCCAGGTGAATGTAGTAATCACATCCGTTGCAAATAACAATCGTGTGCTTGCTTTATCCGTGTATCCAACGCCCGTTGACGACATACTTCATATCAAAGGCGTTGAACATGCCTTCATATATTCTATCGCGGATGTTTCAGGCTCAGTGATCTCCCATTCTACATCAGATGAAAATGTCATTTCGGTTGCACACTTATCTGAAGGGGTGTATATCCTGCGATTACAGCAGGAAGCGAATTGGTATGTAGCGCGGTTTGTGGTGATGAGATATTGAAAAGTGATGGTTCGACAGATTCGACAAGCTCAGTGCGGCGCTACGCTCACCAACAAGAAATATAAAGATTGAAAAATGATGCTTCGTCTCCGATCATAAATCCTGAGTAAAAAGGAATAAACTGGAGGAAAGGATTAAATAACAAGGAAACTAATCGTTTAGTATCCTTCTGATTTGAGTTTCCTCTTCAGGTGTATTTGCATTGAGAAGAATATCGGGATTTGCAGCACGAATCAATGCGCTGTTATAATCCACCAGTACGCCGCGCAGGCTGCTTCTCCCGCGCTGATGGTAGTCTTGTAGAATCGGATAAATCTTGGGTTCGAGGATCGTAATCCAGGGCTCTGGCATCAGTGTATTTGAATCCATAAAACTTGTTGCGATAGATGTAACGACCCTTTCACTTACAAGCTGATGGATAGTCGCTTGATTGAGTAAAGGAAAATCACATGCCACGACCAGCCAGGCTGCATGCGGATCAAACTGGAAGGCTGATAATATCGCACCAAAAGGACCGAGATCCGCGTAGGTATCTTCTATGAAGGGAATAGTTATGTCTACGGTCTGTTCTGGTCTGCAGGAAAGATAAGATTGGGATGTGAATGGCTGCAATAGTTGAAGAAGATATTCACGTTGTGGCATGCCATGATAATCTATGATTCCTTTGTCGAAACCCATGCGGGTGCTCTCGCCACCTGCCAGGACCAGACCCTTTAAAGCAGATTTACTAGTAGATAGCGTTTTTCCCTTTTCCATGTGGATTACTAAGGTACTGGTTATTGCTCATTCAACTGTTCGCTTTAGGCTATGCCCTATATTGAATGCTCTCTCTTAGCCCCTAAATCCCCTAAAGGGGACTTGTTCGATTTTAGTTGTGCCTGTGGCGGGATCTTCGCTGCGCTTCGATTTGTCTCTTTGCCCTACCCTTTTCGTTACCTTTACTTTTGCTTTCAAACATATAAAATCAGGACATGAAAAAGCTAACCATCAGTCTCCTTTCTTTTTTTATTACGATCACTATCTCCGCCCAAAGCATCGCTTCACAATCCCTGGTGGGAAAATGGAAAGGGGAAGATGGAGGCGAAGTAGGCATCATTCATTTTGACAAAGAGGGCTATGTCTCTTTCACGATCGGCGAAGAAATGGTAGGTGGTAAAAACTATGAAGCGGAAGGAATGGTCTTTGATATGTTTTATGAAACGGACGATTCATCGGTACCTAACAAAATAGATTTTGTGATCAAAATGGATGACGGAGAAACGGAGGTAGCGCGCATGCTGGGTATCTATGCACTGGTTGACAAAAAAACGCTTGTGATCCATATGAAATTTGATGGCACCGAGCGGCCGGATATCTTAGATAAAAACAGTGAGGATCAGATCACACTGAAGAAGATGAAAAAGTAACAAGAAGTGAGAAGTTAGCAGTTAGCAGTGAACTATTAGCCCGGGGTTTTCGGAGCCATGTTGCTGGAAGCAACGAAGTGGAGGAATACAGGTCGAACGAAGTGAGATCCCGCCAAATGCAATGTATTTGTGGCGAGGGGAGACAGATTTTTCAAAAAATCTGGATGTGGCTTAGAGCAAGAGGCAGGTCGAAGCGCAGCGGAGATCCCGCCCCGTAAGGGCGGCGGGAGAGCAGTAGGCAGGGAGCAGTTATAAGCGCTGCGTAGATCCCTCCAAATGCACGGCATTTGTTGCGAGAGTGGAGAGTGCAAAACGAATCTATGCACTCTTCATATTGCCAACAGGGAAAAGGCCCAATAAATTGAGAAATTGCACCAAAAGGGCAAATAAGTGAGATTTTACCTTACTATTTTGTCGATATCATTGGTTTCTACGGTTGATTAGTCGTAAATTTACAGCGAAATTGAAAAAGCATGATTGACCTTTGAATCACCCGATGTCGCTCATAATCAACAATTTGAATATTATTAACCTAAATAACACAAAAATGAATCGAACGTATTTAAGCATAATTGCTTTATCCATGATCATGCTCGCCTCTTGCGTCAGCAAGAAGAAATTTACCGCGCTTGAGACAGATCTCAAGACTGCCAATGAACAACTTGGCAAATGTGGTGAAAGCCTGAATGATTACATGGCCCGCCTCACTACCTGCACATCTGATCTCAATGCCTTACGCTCAGAAAAAAGCGTACGCGAAGAACAAGTGACTGATCTGAGAGTTCAACTTGAAGATTGTAGAACACAGCGTGACAAACAACTCTCACAAGTAGGTGATCTGACTGTCATGTCCCAAGGAGCAAATGACAATATGAAATTGACACTTGCCCAACTTGCTGAAAAGGATAAATATATCCACCTGCTCCAGGCAGCAAAGACTAAAGCCGATAGTATCAACCTGGCCCTTTCCGCTAATCTGAAAACATCATTGAAAGATGGAATAGAAGATAAGGATGTGGAAATCAAAATTGACAAAACTGTCGTCATGATCAATCTGTCCGATAAAATGCTCTATCAGTCAGGTAGTGCTAACCTGACCGCAAGAGCTAATGAAGTACTTGGAAAGATTGCCGGTATCATTCAGGAAAGACCAGATCTTGAGGTGATGGTCGAAGGCTATACGGACAATGTGCCCATCAACACTGAGTGTATAAAAGACAACTGGGACCTGAGTGTGAGACGTGCTACTGCTGTGGTACGCGTACTTCAGAACACGTACAAAATCGATCCTAACCGCCTTATCCCTGCGGGACGTGGTGAATATAATACCCTGGCAAGCAATGATACCAAAGAGGGTCGTTCGACAAACCGCCGCACCCGGATTATCATCATGCCAAAACTGGATCAGTTTTATGACTTGCTGAATCCAAACAGCGTACCTAAATAATTCACAATTCTTCCTTACTGGAAGATTCGTTGACCTTTTAAAAAGAAGTCCGTACATACGGGCTTCTTTTTTTTTGCCCTGTACACCCCTTAGCGCAATCCACTGAATTAAAAGAAGACTAAAATAATATTGCTGTCACTAATCGCTTTTTTGTCTGTTTTAACAAAGATTTGGTACGCTATCAATTATGTTGTAGATTTCATTCATATAGTCAGTTCCTTGTCGTTTTGCCATTCTTCTACTTAACCAAAAAACCTGAGGTTATGCGAACCATTCCTTTAGTCTCCTTATTGTTGTTTGCGCTCTCCTTTCTCCATGGGCAAGTCAGCATAAACACTTCTGCCAATCCACCCGATGCATCCTCCATGCTGGATATTTCCGGTGCAGGCAAAGGTCTCCTGATCCCCAGGATGACGATGGCTCAGCGAGATGCTATCACGCTACCAGCCAATGCCCTGCTGGTCTATCAGACTGACAATGCAGAAGGTTTCTATTATAATCGTGGAACTGACCTGGTGCCGGAATGGATTTACCTGACCCCCGTGCCAGGCGATGACCACCTTGAAGACAGGATACCAATCGATTCTCTACCTTATACGATCACGACCACCGGATCCTATTATGTCACTGATAATCTCTCCGGCCCTGTCGGTATCGCGATCTCCAGTTCTAATGTCACCCTTGATCTGAATGGATATGCTCTCTCCGGTACTCCTGGAAATTCCTCTGAAGGTATAAGAGTCACTGCACCCCATACGAATATTGTCATCCGTAACGGAAGCGTGACCGGCTGGGGCAAGGAAGGTATAAAAGCGGCTAACGCGACCAACTCAAGTTTTACAGCATTACAAATCGTATTGAATGCCTTTGATGGTATCTCTGCAGGGAAAAATAACCTGGCTTCTTTTATAGTGGCGAGCAATAATAATTTTGACGGAATTGATTTTGGCGAAAGCGCTGTCGTCTATCATTGTACGGCAGCCAACAACCTTAACGATGGTATTGAAGCCGATGCAGGATCCAGCCTTTTACAATGTACCGCGAGAGATAACAGCCAACACGGCATACGAACAACCGGTCCATCCACAATTTCTCAATCCGCATGTTCAGATAATAATAATCATGGATTTTCATGCGGTGCCGGATCTACATTACATCAAAATACATCCAGTTATAACGGCTTTGATGGCTTTTACATTTTCGGTGCTTCTATTGCTACAGACAATGTGTCAAGGAATAATGGTCATCATGGCTTTGAGTTTTTAAATGATTGTGTCCTCCAATCCAATACTTCATCCCTCAATGGATGGTCCGGATTCTATACCACCTACTCCGGTGGGAAGATAGATGATAATATCAGCAGTACCAATGTGCAGCATGGGTTTAATATCCAAAATGCAGGAGGATACCAGATCACAAGGAATACGGCTTCAGGCAATGGTATAGCCGGTTTCAACGTCCTTGCCGGAAATACATTCGCAACGGTCATCACCGCCGCGACGATCAATACCAACACTAATCCTTTTGCCAATTTTCAATTATAAACCCTAGCCAACCGATGAAAAAATCTATACTCCTCGCCCTCCTATGGACAAGTTGCTTTCAGCTCAGCTTTTCTCAATCAGATATCACCAACGATACAGTATGCATCATACCTGGTGAACCATTTTCTTTCAATGTCACTACGAATGACCTGTTGTGCCAAAATCCACCGCAATGTTTTGTGATGTTGACAGAACCTTCAGCTTGTTTTGAATTAACCCCTAGCGGCGACCTTCATTTTGTAGGTTCTATTCCTGATTGTTGCGGACATTATGTACTTCGTTATGGATATCCGATGTTCCCAGGTTTGTTTGCTTTTATTGACATTACAGTGAAATGTCCAAAACCGGATTGCGGGCTTGTGGAATTAGAGCCTATTGACCCCAACACTGGCGGAGGCCCTGCCGGGAAAGTCACTTTTAATGCATGTGAAAATAGCACAGCTACATATTATTTCAATCACACACTAGGGAATATGTACAGCTGGATAGTTTCCGGCGGAACGTATGCGGTGGTTGATTCAGGCATCATTGATGTGACATGGGGCAACATGGGCACAGGTATGGTCACCCTGACCGTAACGAATGGCACGAATGTCCAGACCTACATGTATTGTGTCAACATCCTCGATGGGCCTACGGCAGCCTTCACCCCACTATCAACAAATGTTTGCCTTAATTCTCCCGTGAGTTTTATCAACAACAGTATCGGTGGCACAAGCTTTTATTGGGACTTTGGTGATGGCAACAATTCGACTTCTTTTTCACCCACGCACACCTATTCGACCCCCGGGGTTTTTACAGTGACCTTATATGTCATGCAGACCAATTTTGATCCGAATGGAAGCCCATTGTGCTGTTGTACCGATTCGATTTCTGCAACTATCACCGTGGATGAATTAGAAGGTCCTGATATCCTTTGGATCTCAACTCTCTGTGAAGGAGATTCTTCCTGCTACTGGACGACAGCCACCGGGTGTAATTATACATGGACAGTAGTGGATGCCAACAATGTGCCTGTTACTTTCACCGGTCAGGGAAATGACACGATCTGCCTCCAATGGGGACAGGGGCCATATGGCGTTGTAACATTACAATTGAGTAATTGTGCAGGAAATTATTGCTTGCAGCCTGTATCTGCTGTAGTTCCTATCATTGATTCTAATGCTGTCATTTCAGGTCCTACTACCGTATGCGCGCATGCCTCGGCCACCTATACTCTCCCGAAATGGATGAGCGTCAAATACAATTGGCAAGTGATGGGTGGCACTATCGTTTCCTCAGACACTATGTCCAATACAATAACTATTCAATGGGGTTCAGGCCCAATGGGTATGATCATGGTGGACTACTTCAGTAAATTTCTTAAAAACCTGCCTGAGCACGGCGAAGGTGATTGTCATGGGATGTCATCTCTTAAAGTAAACATCCGACCTGATTATGCTCTACTGCCAACTACTTCTCCTGCATGCGTAGGCACCACCTCTTTTTTTCAAACAGACACCACCGCGGCTAATGGGTTTACGTGGAATATTTCTCCATCGATATCGCCGTTCCCGATTGTAGGGCCAAATAATATCTCTGTGACCTGGCCTAATCCCGGTTTTTATACCATATCTGTTTTCCCTAATGCCCCAAACCCATTCTGCAATGATACGGTATACACCACCATGCAGGTGATTCAGGTTCCTCCACCTGACAGCATAGTCGGTGAAACATCTATCTGCCCCGGTGACACCTATACATACACAGGCTACAGTACTACACCTGGAGTTGGATATATGTGGAATATTACCGGAGGCACACCTTCATCCTATACTGGCAACCCGATTTCTGTGACCTGGAATGCTAGCGGTCCTTACATACTTTCCTTAAGTCAATTTCAAATCAATACACCCTTCTGTAGTTCAACACCGATCAGCCTCACGGTCACCGAAAAAATGATCAATGGGCCACTTTTGATCACAGGTCCCGGTGCATGTATAAATGTGGTGGATACATATACCTTGTCACCGGCTCAACCTGCTGGCACTACCTATTTATGGAGTGTCAATCTTCCTACAGCGGGCAGTGTAGTGATGGGCCAGGGATCAAATAGTGTGAACATACAATGGAACAATACACCTTCCACATCGGTGACGATCACCTGTGCGGTTACATTGTGTGGCAATACAATACTTGTGACAAAAATTATTGCTTTGACTGCTCCTGTGCAACCCACCATATCTCAAATCGGAATATTGTGTCCGAGTGTGAGTGCTATGCTTGATGCCGGAACAGGGCCGGGATTTGTTTCGTATCTGTGGTCAAATGGGATGACCTCCCAAATGATCCCTATTTTAGGGTCTGGCGTATACTCAGTCACAACCACTGATTCAAATGGATGCACCGCTGTGGATAGTTACGAAGCGTTTAATGTGCCAGGTCCGGTAGCTTCGATTTCGACCCCGGATCCATTGACACTATGTATCAATCCACCCGCACCAGGGACGGTAACGTTGTATGCACTGACCAATCCAAATTATTCCTACATGTGGTATTGCAATAATATCCTGTCAGGAACCGGAAATCCATTCGTCCATACCAACAATAATGCCCCGAGCACATTTGCATACTTTGTCATCGTGATGGACAATTCAACAGGATGTACAGCACAGAGTAATACAATCACAGTGACCCAACAAACATGTATTCCCGGAGGGCCTGGCGGATGTAATCCTGCTGCCTATGTGTTGTCTATCAGTGCCCTTAATAATACGCCGATGTGCGACAGTGTGACATTTACAGTTATTGATTCAAATGTGATACTGTCAAGTTGGAGCTTTGGTGATCCAGGAGGCAATTCCTATTCAGGTCCTATTTCTAACCCATCGCATACCTATTCAGCAGCAGGATATTACCTGGCCACACTTTATGCAACAGTCCCTAATACGACCCCGCCTCCTTCTGTCTGTACGGTCATTGCCACCACGCAGGTAGTGGTGCCGGTGGTAGCAGGATTTAAATGTACTAACATGTGCCGAGCGTTTACATTTATGGATATCAGTACGTATGTGCCGGGGGAAGTAATTGTCAATTATGCCTGGACTTTTGGCGACCTCAACATGACTTCCGGTCCAAGTCCGGTGGTATCACATACGTATGGCACAGGGAATACTTATACAGTGACCTTGACAGTGACCACTGCAAATGGTTGTCAATCCACTTTTATAAAAAATGTAATAGCCCCATCCGATCCGAATCCTGCCTTTTCGATGATACCAAATCCTGCTTGCGTCGATGATGCAGTATTATTCACCCCGGCATCCTTGCTAGGCATTAACACCTGGCTTTGGACATTTGGTGACGCTAGCACAAACGGATCTTCAGCTCCATCGCACGCATATCTTGCGGGTGGCACATATACTGTTTCACTCATGCTCGTAGACACCAATGGATGCACGGCAACAGGTAACTCAAGCATACTCATTCACAACCTTCCAATTGTAGACACGATTGTCATCGCTCCCTCATCTACGGTATGCCAGGGAGACACCGTGACACTTACGGCTGATCCTGCATTTACGTCCTATCTCTGGAATACCGGCGCTAACACACAAATCATACAAGTGACCACCACCGGTACATATGGTGTGACGGTGACTGATATCAATGGTTGCACTGGTGTACCCGATTCAGTTGATATCACTGTCATAGCTGCACCTATAGCGATGATCAGTGGCAGCCACTATATATGTGACAGTATGTGCATAACCTTGCAGGCCAATACAGGATTTAATTTTATGTACCAATGGTTTGGTGCTTCGATGAACATTCTCCCTGGAGAAATTGCATCTACACTCATGATCTGTGGGAATACCTTCCAGGATACAGTGTTTGTAGAAATCACAGATGCAAATGGATGCACCGCCATCTCAGCCCCATGGGCTATCAGCCTGGCTGCCGCTCCACTTGTGTCCATCGTACTCCTTTCCGGAGATTCCTGCGCTGGCACACCAAAAGTTCTTTCCGTTTCTCCGATTTTATCCTATTGTCGATATTACTGGAGCACCGGAGCAACTGGGACAGGCATCGTTGTCTCCCAAGCTGGAACGTATACAGTGCTCGCTGTTGACACTACAACAGGTTGCTCATCTAGTGCAAATATTGTCATCCATCCACTGCCAGATCTGTGTTTTGTACCTGTCGGATGTTATACGATGTGTCTCAATGATACCTTGTGCGGACCGCCGGGTCTGAGCATGTACCAGTGGAATAAAAATGGAGTGCCTATACCCGGTGCGACGATGTCCTGGTTAGTGGTCATGATGAACGGCAGTTATTCACTGACGGGCACCAATAGTTTTGGGTGCAGCGCCACCTCGGATTCGCTGATCATCATGGTGATCGAATGCTGTACTGACACCAGTACCGAAGTCACTGCTGATCCTGTGCCATCTACCGGAGATAGTTGTTGCTGGTCATTATCATATATCAATACACTCAGTGCTGCTTCTGCTATTCAGATCATGACACAGGATGCGGATATTATGGCTAATCTTGCTTCTGTCGATCCGCAGCTTTTGGTTTTTTCAACTTCTTCTAATTCTGTTACATTGGTCAATAGTGTACCGGGAGATTCTATCCCGATGGATACGCTTCTGGATTTTATTGAAATCTGTTTTAAAAACATTACTTCCAGTCCGATTGAATTGATTGTCCAATGGTATGATAGTAGCTTCAATGTACTATGCAAGGATACTATTTACCTGGAATGCGACCCGGAACCTCCATGTTTATATGTGGTCAGTGATTCTATATGGTGCGACCTTGATTTGGTCTTATATGAGATGGAATTGTGTAATCCTGCCTATAACACTTACGCCATTTCGTATGTCGACATCTCTTCATTTTCTCCCCCGGGTATCAGTCTGACACCAGGCAATCTCAATCTTGTCAATCCGATATTGCCCGGACAGTGCAGCACCTTTGTGTTTACACTTTCTGGTGGCAATTTTGCGAATCAATATTTCTGCTATAACCTGACGGGGCATGAAACTGATCCGGCGGTTGATTCTGCTGCGCTATGTTGTACCATTGATACAATGTATTGCATCCAGATACCCGGCTGTAATGCATGCGACAGCATGTATGTAGCTGAAGTCGTCCGGGTGCAGACAGAAACTGATTCGTGTTGTTATGAAATAACGCTTGTCAATTATTTCGATTCTCTGTTGATCGATGGTATCGATGTTTGCCTACTGACCTCGGGAAGCTCTATGACCGTTGATAATGAGCTGGGTGGTATATGGTGGACCGAATCTTTGACAGAAGAGACAGCGTCACTCAGCTATACAGATCCCCAAAATCCTGATGATCCTTTTATTCCGATTGGTCCGGTTACTTTGCCCACTATATGTATTCAAAACGGTGAGATATCGGTGACCGAGGTCGAAATAAAATGGATGCATGGTGACTCTGTAGTGTGCAGGGATACCATTGAGGTCTCCTGTGGTGATTGCGGGATGTTTGATCCCGTCATCTATTGTGACACAAGCGGCAACTGGATCATTGATGGAAGCCTGACAAACCACACGCCCTATACTGTCGGTTCTGCTTATTTTTCCTTTGAAGATCCGGCCTACTCCGTTTACAATCAGTCCATCAATACCGGACTGCTGCAGCCTGGTGGAGCATATGGGCCTATTTCACTCACCATCGGAGCGCCCGGAAATCCAGGAGACACATTATGCATATTCGTTACTTTACATACGGCAAATGATACTGAAGAGCATATCAATTGTTGTGTTTTTAAAGTGCTGTTGATACTGCCGCAATGTGATGATGCAGAGGAACCTTGTGAATGCGATCCCGATTTTTTTAAAGAAGTGGATAAGGGAATTGCATGTGATTTCAGTTTAGGAGGTAATACAGTGATCTTTTCGCCGGCGGGGCATTTAAATCCTGATTGTGATCGGGTAGTCTGGGTTTTTTCATATAACAATAGTACAGTAACCACCTATGGAAACGAATCTCTTACGCATACCTTTCCAGGACCTGGGGAATATGAAATTTGTATGATCGTGTATCGGAGCACCCCTACTGAAGAATGTAAACTAAAGATCCAGAAACAAATTACCATCTTTCCACCGGGGGCCCCTCCCGGTTTATATCCCAATCCTGTCAGCGAAGAATTACTCATTCAACTGCGACAGGATCATCCTTCCATCCGGATCGAGATATTTGATATGGGCGGCAGAGAATTACTCGATGTAATCACGCATGGAGAAAGAGGTCAGATCATCACCCTTCCTGTAGGGTCATTTGCCGAAGGAATTTATATAGCCCGCATCACCGCTGCTGAAAACCAATGGATCAGAAGATTTATGAAAAGAAATTGAAGCATGAATTCAACTGGCATGCTTGTATAAAACGAAATTGCTTCCTGTCTCAGGAAGCAATTTCGTTTTAAAGTAAAATCTGGTTATGTGTTAGAACGTAATAGAATCCGTAATTTTCTGCATCACCGTTTTGAGCGAGGTATCATTGGCACGAACCATCACAATAATCTGCCAAAGCATTGATCCTTCTACGATGACGATGTCCATGAATTCATGTTCCTGTCCGCCTATAATGAGTTTACCTCTTTGCTTCACTGCCGATTTGCCGGAGATTTTGGTCTCATCTGTATTGAGGATCGCCACCCTGGTGCCGGTTGATTCCCATTGTCTGTTCGTTCCATCAAGCGCACCATGACTATCCGCTATGACATCGTTGGCATACCAGGCATACATCATGGTGATCACAATACCATTGGCATCATCTTTCAGGTAGGATGCATCGTACTCTTTAATATAACTCGCTGCTTGTGGAGGCAACTTGGCTTCCTGTGGCAAAGGCTGACCGGGGAGTTTGACTTTGACTGTCGGTGTGCCGAGAGCGTAATTCTGCCATACAAGGTTTGATATTTGACCAAAGAGCATTGCGGGAACAAAACAAATGATGACAACTAAAAATCTCATATTTCTTTTAAGTTTGGAAGCTTTATCAACATGAAACGTAAAGATAGGTTGTAAAAAACGTTGCTTTACCGGCTTGCAATGTATTCAAGTTACCATTCCTCATGAAGACCTCCTGTGATTGAGGTAAGGAACCTTACATTTGCAGCTTATGGATTCATTGACGCAGATCGTATTGGGGGCAGCCGTGGGCGAAATCGCACTAGGCCGTAAAATCGGTAACCGCGCCCTCATTTGGGGGGCTATCGGGGGGACCATACCTGATCTGGATGTGCTGGCCAATCCGTTTATGGACGATATTCAGGCACTAGCTTTTCACCGAGGGATAACACATTCCATCCTCTTTTCAGTTGTAGCGCCCTTGCTCTTTGGGGGTCTAATTTATAAACTTTATGATTCAAAATTTCATAAAACAAGGATATACAAAACGCTGATCACCATTCTCAATATAGGGATACTGGGGGGTATCACCTATGGGGTCAATTACCTGGTGAGCAACGATGGCTACCCGCTGTGGTGGTTTCTCATCATCACCATCCTGGGGGCTTTGTTTTTATTGATGCGCCTTTATCATCATTACATGGTCAAAGAACTTGAAGAACCCAAGGCGACATTTAAACAATGGTACTGGCTGTTTTTTCTTGCTTTTGCTACCCATTGGCTATTGGATTCTTTTACAGCTTATGGTACCCAGCTATTTCAACCTTTTTCCAATTACCGGGTCGCGTTCAACAATATTGCTGTGGTAGATCCGATCTATACAATCCCCTTTCTGGTATGTGTCATCATCGTCTCCACACTAAAAAGGAACACCAAAAAAAGAGCACTCGTTAATTGGCTGGGCATAGGCATCAGTAGTTTTTATATGCTGCTGACGATCGTCAATAAATTCCATGTGGACTATGTGTTTGATCAGGCGCTTCAAAATCGAAAGATTGAAGCGCTACGATGCCGTACCAGTCCAACTATACTCAACAATTTACTCTGGGCCTGTGTCGCTGAAGATAAAGAGCACTTTTATGTAGGCCTATACTCCATCTTTGACAGTGATCCTAATCTCCACTATCTTAATGTTATCCCTAAAAATGATTCCATTCACCGGGCCTTTTCGTCGGCTCCGGAATACCAGACGCTGGAATGGTTTTCGGACGGATACCTCGTATCCTTTCCAACAGATTCAGTGACCTATCTGTGTGATATCCGTTATGGTGGTATGTCCGATACTATTAAAGATCAGCGTGACCTGGTTTTTAATTTTAAAGTAAAAGAAGAAAACGGTGTATTGACATTTTCAGAAAACCGTGAACCTCCTCAAGGAAATATCGGAGATATCTTTCGACAACTCTGGACGAGAATGAAAGGGTATTAAGAGATTAAACGCTGATGGGGACAACTGATCGCAAGGCTTATTTCGCTCTTTTTGTGGTATGTATCGTCTGGGGTGTCTCCTGGGTAGGTACTAAAGAAGCTGTGCGCTTTATGCCACCGTTTCAGATGGTCGGTATCAGGCAAATACTGGCCGGACTGGCCTACGTCTTATTTTTTGTGCTTAAAGGGAATAAACTCCCTAGGAAGAGAGAATGGTATCCTATTCTTTTTCTCTCTGTGCTGAGTTTTATGATCAGCAATGGACTGGCTACCTGGGGGGTAAAACTCACTACAGCAGGTCTGAGTGCCATCATGGGTGCGATCTTTCCGTTATGGCTGGTCATCATTCTGGCTGCCAGGGGCGGCAACCGCATTCCCCCCTGGGCATGGGTTGGTATTCTGGTTGGCTTCAGTGGTGTCTGTATTGTATTCTATGAACATCTGCATGAACTCTTTGAACTTACCTTTCTTGTCGGAATATTTTTAGGATTGATTGCCTCGCTTTCCTGGGCGTATGCTACCATCTACACTAAAGAATTTGCGCTTGATTTTAATCCCTATCATAGTATAGGGTGGCAGATGCTCATCTCCGGCGTAATGCTGACGATTATAGCGCAGGCAACCGGGGAAGTAATACCAATCAAAGAAATTAAACTCTATACATGGGGAGCCATTTTCTTCCTCGTCGTAGTCAGTTCGATTATTGCTTTCATAGCCTATCTGTATGCTTTGCAGAAACTGCCGACAGGGTTGGTCTCTGTCTACGCGTATATCAATCCGATCGTGGCTGTACTGGCGGGCAGTGCTTTTACGGGTGAACCACTGACGGTATTGATCCTCACCGGATCCCTGGTAACACTGACAGGAGTGTATATTGTTAATAAGGCACTCCAAAAAAAGACTTTAGAGTCGCAGCCAATCACTGAAGCTTAACGTGGCTTATAAAATATAGTATTAAACGTCATTAAAACGACTCATTAGCCAAAGTGCCAACTTTTTACATAAAAAGCCTTTGCCAAAACATCGTACCCAACCTCTTCCCATGGTATACTCCTGAATAAACCTTCTTCACCCCTGATGATGGAGAAAACTCTTTTCCAAAGCGGGGCAGCGGCAAGCATGTATTCTTTATCTTGGCAAGAGGCGGAGGTTTTCCTGTTTTCAGGCAATCAACAAGCCCCATTGATGGGCAGCGTTAGGAACTTGAATGCAGTGAAATTTAAGCTCATACATTTTAAAAAGTAATCTGCGTGTACATAGGTTGATATCTTTTCCAACTGAATAAAATCAATAATAACAACCATAAATCACAACGTCTGAGACAAAACAATCTTCATTTTATATTACCTTTCGCACAGGCATCTTACAAAGAAGAGATGGTGTACCTCACACGACTTTTCTTTGCTACTCTGTTTGGTCTGCAGCGCTTTACCCTTAATCAATCTCATTGTCTTCATAGTAAGACAAATACATAGTAAGAACTATTTGCATATGTCTAAAAAAATACTCTACATTGGTTTCCTCTTATACTTTTTATTAACTACTCAACTGAGCAAAGCCCAGACCATCCTCTATCCTGGTGATGTGGCTGTGGTGGCTGTAGCTACAGATATCAGCGCTTGTGGCTTTCCGGCCGAATCAGATGAAATCAGTCTTGCTTTTTTCACGGGCATAGCGACAGGTACTACTTTTCAGATCACTGACAATGGGTGGGAAAGCAGTAATACAGGATTTTGGGGGGACAGTGAAGGCACCCTTAGTCTAACGAGAACTGGAGCCGGATTGCCTGCCGGAGCCGTTATTACCATCAGGGCCATCAATAATGCAGGCAACTGGACGTATTCCGTTTTAGATTTTATTCCGGGACAATGGTCTGTTGGTCAAATCAATACACCAGGTGGCGGACCATTTAACCTCGAGCCCGGAGGGGATCAGGTTTATATCATGCAAGGGGGTACATGGGACAATCAGGGTGCCGGAGGTGATGACGCGACTTACGATGGTAATATTTTATTCGGATTTAACACCAGGTCCGTATGGTCTGCTAACGGATCCACTCAGCAATCAAATCTTTACGATGGTCTTGACCCGTGCTTTCATTTTGCTGCTCCAAATGTTGAATATTATAAATATACAAATCCGTTAACAGGAGCTATCCCATTCGAATGGATGAAGCGGATCGTTGATTCAAACAACTTTACTTCATATGGCACTTGTAATGGTTTTAATGCTGCTGTCCCTAATTATGAAATAGGTTATGTCCTGCCTGTAGACTTTTCGCAAATTGGTCTCCGATGTCCCACCTTTTGTAGTGGATGTGCACCATACACTTTTCCTTTGGTTTTTGATTTACCTGTTGGTTACACCTTTGACATAATTTATACCAATGGTATAGATACCATTATGCGAAATGGCGTGGAAAATTGGGACTTTACCTTTGTTACACTCAATCAATCAGCCACCTACTGGATTATTTCATTAGAAGAATCCGGAGGGTGTCCTTTACCCCTGCACAATACACATACAGCAAATTATACTGTTCCCTACCGATACCCTGGTTCACACACGGCTATTTACGTTTGTGAAGAGTATGAACAGCCCCTTCCATTGAACTGGTGGCTGATGGGTGCGCCGGGCGGCGTGTGGTCGCCGCCGTTAGCCTTGGGTATGTATTGGGTCATTTCTGCTGGAGAAGGCCGATGGACTTATACCCAAAAATATCAGGATCCCGTTTGCCCTCCGGACACAGCAACTATTGATGTGATTTTTCCCCATGCCAACGGAACTATCATTGAAGTGACCTGTGATCAGAATGGAACGCCCAATGACATCTTCGATGACTTTACAGTGATCACGATGACGGTCAATGGTAACAATTTCGGGACCGAATATGCGGTGACCATTTCTTCCGGCACCATTAGCCCAACGATTGGATTGGTAGGCGTCCCTACGGTTTTTACGTTTTCACCCGGCTCAGCAATGGGCCCTAACCTTACGATATCGATAGAAAACATTGAACCACCGGAAGAACATACATCGCTTGGTACGTGCCTGTTTGATTTCCTGATTCAATCTCCCGGCTTTTGCTCTGACCCTTGTGATTACTCCATGGAGGCAACCATTTCCGGTGATGCAGAATTATGCGTGAATGTTTGTCCGGATGAACCTGTGTATGCAGAGATCGAAGTCTTCGGCGGTACGCCACCTTACATGATGGATTTTAGCGTGACTGCTACCTCATTTCCAACCTGGACATATACAGACGTTCCTGTATTGGAATTCAGCGAACTCATCATTTGTATTGATACAATCGCAGCACCGGCATTCAACCCGCTAACGTATCAGCTGACGCTACCTGCTGCTTTCGCCGGTCAATATGCCACTATTGAGCTGGTCAACGTGTATGACAAATACAGTTGCACAGCCATTCTGGATGGAGCTGCCAGTGTCACCGTTTATCCGCTACCTCAGCTCGACACCTTTGATTTTTCCGTATGCAGTGAATTTTCAACCACTGTAGATCTGACCCAATATGATGAGGAAATCAACCTGTTTTACGAAGTCACATGGTACGATGGAAATCCATTTACCATCGGCGATGAATTACCTAATCCCAATTCTGTAAATCTGAACAATGTCGTGGAACTATGGGCTTCTGTAACAGACGATTATTGCACCGATGCTATTCAGGTTCAATTTACGATCCTGCCTTCACCCCGGCTCAGTCCCATTCCACCTATAGAAATTTGCCTTGGTTCTTCAGTGACCCTTTCTACTATTGCGATCACTGACATGGGCAATAGTATGGCGCTCTACACCTTTCACACCGGACTCCCACTTGATTCGTCCACGATGATTTTGTCACCCACTTTCACACCGGTGGATACTGTTACCATTTACCTTCTTGCTACTGCGGGTGTGTGTTATGATACGTTCCCGATTGTGATTAATGTGGCGCCGTACCCTGATTTTATATTAGAAGGCACACCTTGCAATCTGGCGTTGAATACATATTCAGTACTCTTCACCAGTAGCGCAGACTCCATTTATACTAGTGTAGGAACTATCACTAATAATACTTTAGGTCAGGATATGATTTCCGATATACCTGACGGCACCACAGTGTTCATTGAACTCATCAATGTATCAGGCCTGTGTAAGGATACCTTTACGATCATTGCACCTAATTGCGATTGTCCTTCGATCAATCCACCTGTTCCTGCACAAGCGTCTTATGCAATTTGTGATGATGAAACCATTCCAGTCTTTTCTGTTACAATCGAGCCGGGACTCTCTGCCAATTGGTATAACGTACCGAGTGGCGGTGTTGCTTTATTGCAAAATAGTCTGACCTATCAACCGTTGAGTTTAGCCAGTGCAACCTATTACGCAGAGGCTTTGAATATCGCAGATGGCTGCGTCAGTTTGCGAACACCGATTCCATTTACTGTAAATCCTTCGGCGATATTACAAGGCGTCGTTAATCCTGTATTGTGCGCACCAGGTACGATCAATATCGATGCACTTGTTCCAGGTGTATTGAATGGCGTCAGCGGAACAGGTAGTTGGTTCAATCTAGCCACCAATCAACCTGTATCAGGGACCATTCAACCATCCTCTGGTGACTCATGGTATTATGTCTTCAGCAGCAATTCAGGGATGTGCGTGAGTGCTGATACGATCACCGCTTTGGTCAATGCACTACCGGTGATGGATGTATATGAAATTGTCTGCGACGAAAATACATTAACGTATTCCATATTCTTTGAATCTGATGCTGAACTTGTACAAGCCAGTATTGGTAATCTGATAAATATTTCGGGGACAGATAGCTTCTCCGTTTCAGGGGTTGCTTTCGCTACTGATATTCAGCTAACCCTGGAAAATACCTCTACAGGTTGTTCAACGAATATCCTGCAGACAGCTCCTGATTGCACTTGTCCCGCTTTACTTCAGCAGGATGATGATGAGCTATGTACGGATGCTGCCAATATTGATTTATCCGTTTATGAAGGCTTTGGTGTGTCCGGATCATGGCAAATGGTTAGCACACCTGGAGGAGGAAATCCGGCAACAATTACCGGAAGTAATTTTCAGGGTCAGAATGGAGATCCCGGATTATATGTCTTGCGTTTTATCCGTTCAATGATAATCACAGATTGTATTGATTCGGCTTTGTTCGAACTCACTTTGCATAGATCACCTTTTGCGGATGCGGGTACGGATGCATCTGTGTGTGCGCCTGATGTCATTCTGTTGTCCGGTATGGCGGGTGGAAGTAATGTACAATATGGGTGGCAAACGTCCGGGGCCGGAACAGTGCTCAATCCAAATGCTATAAACACCAGCTATACACCATTGCTTGCTGATTTTACCACAGGGACAGTTAGTTTCACGCTGACAGCCACAGATCAGACCGGATTCTGTCCTTCAGCCCAGGAGACGATAGATATAGACATAGATGCTACAGCCTATTTTATACTTGATGCAGGTACACAGACGTATTGTGATACTTCAGACATCATGGTTGATCTGGATGCATTTATCGATTATGGTACGATGGGTGGAACTTGGTTTTTCCCGGCTGGAGTTACTGCACCGATCACAAACAACAGCCAGTTTAATCCGTCAGACCTTATCTCAGGAAACTACACAGTGTATTATACGACAACCAATGCGGTCCTTCCTTGCGAAAATGATACGGCCGGTATAAACCTGATCATTGAAAATTGTTTGTGCCCGTCTGTCGCTCTTACGACACCGACGGATGCATTGTGTAGTGCTTCTGGTACACAAAACTTAAATGACTTCCTGATCACAACAGAAGCAGGCACATGGAGTATCGCCGTAACACCTCCTGGCGCTAATCCTGCTGTCATCACCGGACCAAATTTTGTGACCAGTCAGTCTGATGATGGCACCTATACACTTAGATTTACCTTGTCTCAACCAGTGACCGGTTGCGATCCATTTGCAGAAATAAGTCTTGAGGTCATACAGACGCCAACGATTCAACTTGAAGATGTAGAATGTGCTGCTGACCTTCAGAGTTGGGAAGCCACGGTGGTGACCACTGCTGAAGTAGTAACTAATTCCAGTGGCCTACTGACCGCTCTGGGTAGTAACAGGTACAGGATTACAAACCTTCTTGCTGGTAGTGGAATTCAAGTGACCGCCAGCAATGGTAGCGGACTGTGCAGTACGGTAATTAATATTGTAGCTCCTGATTGTGCTTGTGAGATTGCCATCGGAACACTTCCTGACAATATCAGTCTGTGTCTTGGTGAAAGCATGACCTATACCGCTGCTGTGACAGGAGGCAAAGGGCAAGTGACATCATTTTGGATTGTCGCAAATGATAGTCTTTATCAGTCGACCATTGAAGTCGATCAGATGGGCCCATATACTTTTGTCAGCATAGATTCTCTTGGCTGCCGCGATGAGCATACGATCAACTCCACAGTATACACGGAGATGGTTGCCGATATCGACATGACTGCCATTACGTGTCCTGGCGACAATGATGGTTCCATCATCATCTTTAGTATAATCGGTGGCAATGGGCCTTTCGGGATTTCCTTAAACAACGGCTCATTTCAACCTATTTCAACATTCCCATATGAAATCACAAATCTGGGACAGGGAAATTACAACATCGAAATTGTTGATGCATTCAATTGCACGATCAGCTCCAGTGTGATCATCTCCTCTGCCAGTTCCGAAACGTTGTCCCTTGGGCCGGATGAGACCATCCTTGTAGGCGATAGTGTGCTGATTCAGGCAATACTGAGTTTTACACCTGATACCTTTACCTGGTCAGGGGATATTAATCAAATCAAAACAGATCAACTGTCGAGCTGGGCATCTCCTCAAGAAGATATGAGCCTTACATTAGTTGCTTTTGACAACAAAGGATGTCTTTATACGGATGATATTAAGATCAGGGTGTTGCTGAGGAGTTCTGTAATGGTGCCAAACATTTTTTCACCAAATGGTGATGGCATTAATGACCTTCTGGCTCCTTCAACAGATCCATCTATCGTCTCCATCGAATATTTTGAAATCTTCAGTCGGTGGGGTGAACTGGTATATTCGAAATCCAACTTTTTACCTAACCAGACAAGTGATGGATGGGACGGAAAACTAAATGGGAAGGAAATGAATCCGGGTGTTTTCCTATACAGAGTCAGCGCGACCAATAAAAAAGGCCAAGAGGTAACTCATTATGGAGACTTGACCTTGGTAAGATAGTCGCAATCAAAAAAAAATGCCCATAAGGTGCAATTGGTAACTACAATTGCACCTTATGCAGCACATTGAAGAAATCATCTTTACGACTCCTGGCCAGTTGAATCTGTGCCCCGTCACGCATCAGCAGATAGTTATCAGACTTGACATACTTTCTCACTTCTTTGAGATTGATGAGGTGTGATTGATGGACTCTATAGAATCCATAATCCTGGAGCAAGAATTCAAACTCCTTGATCACCTTACTCACCATCACTGGCCTGGCATCCTTTAGCATCAATTGTGTATATGCTCCCTGAGCTTCACAACGGACGATTTCCCGGATACGAACAAATTCAACAGCCTCCAGGGTAGAGACCAGGAGAACAGGATCTTCTGTTGGATTTTTAATATTGGAGAGCAAGTTTTGTATTTTATACTCGTCTTCGGCTTGCTGATTGGGTGCAATTACCTTTTTAACGGCCTGTTTGAGCTCTTCGATATCAATCGGTTTCAGCAGATAATCGATGGCGCTGAATTTAAACGCTTTGAGTGCGTAATGATCGTACGCTGTCGTGAAGATGACCGACAACTTGACATCCTTCAGTTTTTCGAGAACATCAAATCCAGTACCTCCTGAAATCTGGACATCCAGAAAAAGAACATCGGGCAGAAAGGTGCGCACCGTTGTAATGCCGGTGGTGACTGAATCAGCTGAACCCACCACTTCCACTTCAGGGCAGTAGGTTTCTAAAAGATTTTGAAGTACGATCCTACTTCTTTCTTCATCTTCGATGATCACTGCTTTTATCTTTTGCATATAAGCGACAATTAATCTATGGGTAAAACAATTTCAACACGTGTACCGGTAGGCTGACCAGATGCGTCAAATAAATCACTAATCTTAAATGGTTTGAATCCATTGGCGGGGCGCAGATGGGATAGTCGCTCCTCCACAATGGCAAGGCCCTTACTTTCATTAACGGGAGCATGCTGATGTTTCGACTTTCGTGAAGCTTCACGACCTATTCCATTGTCTTCGACAATAATATGCAGGTGATTTTCATCTGCTGAAATATCAATGCGCAAATGACCCTGTGCAGCTTTTTTCAACAGGCCATGTCGTATGGCGTTTTCAACCTGGGGTTGAATAAAAAAGGGGGGAATTTCGATAGTATGAATGTTGATATCGGGTGACACATTGATGTCATACGTAAACTTATTAGGGAAACGCATATTCTCCAATTCGAGGTAATCTTTGATCAGGGTAATTTCATCGGACAATGGAATTCGGCTTTGTGCCGAAATATTCAGCACGGTACGAAGTATCCTCGAAAATTTGGTCAGGTATTTCATCGCCCCTTCTATATCATGGATGATCATAAACTGCTGAATCGAATTCATCGAATTGTAAATGAAATGGGGATTCATCTGGGCCTGTA
>JBBRDL010000034.1:0-29865 GCA_038203965.1 Chitinophagales bacterium
AATTTCCGATTGAGGCTTTCCATATGATGTTGAAAAGAGTATTGGATATTGGGATTCAATTGACTGGATTGCATTTTCAAGTGAAGTCAAGTCACTTGTAATTCTGGACATATTGAAGTAACCTCCGAATGAAAATCCTCTTCCACCTGAGCTTGATTTGATTTTGTACCAGTGGCCAATTCTAAGATCATTGGTATCTAATTGCAAAATTTCCTTTATGAGTATTTTAGAATTAAAGGAAAGTATACCAACTTGATTTGAATGAAAATCAGGTTTGCTATAAATTACAACACCATTTTTCCGGGCGGCGAAAAGACTATCCCCAACTTGCTGCGAAAAACACGGAATACAAATGAATACATAAAAATTTGATAATAGAAATTTCAGGAGGACCATAGTATTTCTTTATTGCATCTAACATTTGTATTATCGCCACCAAATATAATGAATCTGTACTGATAGTCAAGGTATTGATATTGCGCTTTTCCATATCATCATTGCGTAGATACAAACTTTCGCTTTTTATATCCCCATATCAAGATAGTCCAGTGGACTCCTGATTTGCACCAGTTTTTCTCTCACCACATGCAAATATCGCTACGTAGTCTTTATGTCAAAATGCCCCAAAAGCTCCTTGATGTACTTAATATCTACCCCCTTTTCCCATAAGTGCGTGGCAAAACTGTGCCTCAAGACATGAAATGTCACACTTTTGTGAATGCCCGCTGCCTTGACAGCCCGGTTGAATACTGCCTGTGCACTCCTCGTACTGTATGGCTCATTTTCCTTCTGTCCTTCAAATAAATATCTCTTCGGCATCGGCTTATACATTTTCATATATTGCCTAAGGATGTCCAATAACACAGGGCTAAGTGTCACATACCTGTCCTTTTTCCCTTTTGACCGTTCTATAAAAACCTGCATACGCTCACTATCTATGTCACTGACTTTAAGTTTGCAGACCTCACTTACCCTTAGTCCGCAACTGAAGGCCGTAATCAGAATCGCTTTATGTTTGAGATTGGATACCGCCTTGAACAATCGTTCCAGTTCGTGCTCTCCCAATACTTTAGGCAGAATAAGCGGCTTCTGCGGACGTGACAAGTAGAAAAGCATACGTTCATGTCCCAAAACCTGCTCATAGAGAAATTTTATCGAGTTTATATGCGAATTGATATCACTCTCACTGTAAGTTTTATGTTCCTGTAGAACTAACAAATATTTCTCGATATCCTGCTTTGTCAACTCCAGCGGATTATGGGTTGCAGAAATGGCTGTCAGAAATATCAATAAAAAATTCAAACACCGAAGGGTGGGAGAAAAAAAATAATTCTTCGCGGGGTGGGATGGGACGTTTCATCAAAAAGAGATGCCCTCGGGTACATTTGTATACACCGTTAAACTCTTGCTGGCTGACGGAACGGAGAAGATGCTATCAGGGGATCTGAACTTGGTGAGGCAGGGGGATTTATACGGCCAAACCGGTGTTTTCATATTCATTGAACGTTTTAACAACGGCTATCAAAAGAAAAGCTGTTAAAAAAGCTCCCAAACCATCAATCAACAATAAAGTTTTCAGTGTCAAGGTCAGTGTTTTAGTAATTCCATTTATGTATTCCATCAATCTTACGTTTCGTCTATTGCACTTGCAACCAACACTAGCACATCAACACTTCCCAATGTAGGATATTCCATTTACGTATCAAGACCTTATCAGAGCTCTTGGAGATATCATCATATCGAGGATACATAGAATGACCATGAATTAGAATATGCTTTGATGAGCACCCTTGCTATATTTGCATTACACCATTAAAAATTTACCCCTTTATGGATATAGCTATAGAAATCACACTCGATGGAACAGCAGACGAACTCGCTGCCCTCTTCTCGTATTCCAGTAACACTGTGCAGTCGGATCTGACCACCCCGGAAGCTTATTGCGTGCCGATCGCCGCGGGGGGTGATGACGGTAAAGGCATGTCCCCTTTCAATAATTCTTTTACGCCCTACGTAAAAAAAATGTTGCAAGCCCGCTTGCAACCCACCGATGGTTCCACACAACCTTTAGTAGCATATGGCGAGCCCGTACGTGACTGGCTTCAACAAAACTTTTCATCCCAAATATCCGGGACACTCGCTGTGCTGTCCACCTTTGAGCTCCGCCTTTGGGACAAAGAGGTCACCACCCCGGTCCTCTGCGCCAACCATCCGAGTAAGTATCTCTATTACACGGATGAATCCGATCCCACTCATTTTGCAGATAAGAAAGAAATCATGACGCAGGACCTGATCGCTGCAGGATGGCAAGCCCGGATGGCTTATCACCCCAGTAGCTCAACCCATCAGACCCTCGAGGATATGAAACGACACTGGACGGACAATCCTCGCATACTGCAGATTATGCGGCAGGAGGACTTGTCATACGGATATAAGTTCTGACGATGCTGACCTATTTCGGCTACGGCTCCAATATCAACTTAGTCTCTCTAAAAGCAAAAGGTGTAGAGCCCATTTCTTCCACTCGGGGCATTCTCCATGGTCGGCGTCTGCGGTTTAATGTGCAGCATTGGTTTCGGCATGAGGGAGGTGTCGGAAATATTGCCCTATCGGATGATCCCCGCGATACGGTAGAGGGCATGGTGCACCTCATCCGCGATGAACACCTGGCCTTGCTCGATGCAGTGGAAGCCTATGGCAAAGGGTATGACCGGATCGAAGTACAAATCGAAACAGAAGAGGGGTCGGTCAAGGCATTAACCTACATAGGGCTTCCGGAATATATCAATGACAGTTGCCTTCCGACACAGCGATATCTCAATATCATCATCCAAGGTGCTGAAGCTGCCGGGCTGAGCCAACCGTACATCGACAGGCTCCGTCAACATCCCATCCATATAGCAGACGAGTATCCTGATTTTGAATACCCTTCCGATACGGAGACGCTATACAATGCAAAAACACTTGCTACGCATCCACATCTTACTGCATTAGGCGGTGCTGTATTTGATATGAGTGGCCGGAGGAGCCAACTGGAATGCCTCGGCGATCTTTTCGGTGGCAAGGATATGACGCTGTTTCATCTGCGTCGTCTCGATACCAGCGATGGAAGCGAAACACTCACTGATATCCTTACCAGGACCATGTCCGCCTATGCCAAACAATATCTGAATGCCTACCTGCATGAATACGCCAGGGAATTCAAATACGCTGGACGATATGACTATAGTGAATCGTAAATGAATTTCTATTATCTTACAGATCATTCATAACCCACCCAACAACGAATATGTCCAACTATCACCATGCCATGGCCCACGGGCACATCAAGGAGGTCCTCCCGGATGTCTTTTTTGTAACCGGTACGATGCGAAACGAATTCTTTGGTTCTATGTGGCAGTTCAGCCGCAATATGACCATCGTGCGCGAAAACGGTAATCTCACGATCATTAATTCTGTGCGACTCAATGATGAAGGTCTGGCAGAACTTGACCGCCTTGGAAAAGTAGTCAACGTCGTCAGGATCGGAGATATGCATGGTGTCGATGATCCGTTTTATATAGACCGTTACAAAGCAACCTTCTGGGCCCTGCCCAACATGATAGTGCAGGAAGGATTACATATCGATAAGCCGCTCGTGGAAGGCGGAGAAATGCCTTTTAGCGGATGTGCTTTGTTTGAATTCAAGTCCGTCAAACGTCCTGAAAGTATTCTTCGCCTCGATCGCGAAGGGGGCATCATGATAGCATGTGACTCCCTCCAAAACTGGGTCGAGCCGGACGAGTTCTTTGATGATGAGACGGTCAGCACCATGACCAAAATGGACTTTTTCAAAACCGCCAATCTCGGCCCCGCCTGGATATACGAAAGCCAGCCTCAAGCCGAAGACTTTGTACGACTGAAAGAAGTACCATTCAAACATGCCCTTTGCGGCCACGGATATCCCCTCCTCCACCATGCCGGGGAAGCCTTTCATGCAAGATTCAACCAAATATTTGATCTTTAATGAGTGAAACCCATCCAAGAGATTGAGATAGCCACTGTTATTTCAGGATATACCCTCCTGGAAAAAGTCCATGAAGCCAAACCCCATATTATCTACCGGGCTACTCGAAAGGAAGACGGACAGGAGGTCATCATCAAAACCTTCGCCGACAAATATCCCAAGAAGGAAGACCTCGCCGGTATTCAAAGGGAATACAGGATCACTCACCAACTAGACACGGATGGCGTCATCCGGTTGTACGACCTCGTGCCCCACAGCAATGGAAACCTGGCCATCGTGATGGAACGCTTTGGCGTTTCCTTAATCGAATACCTGTCCGGATTTGAAAACAGAATCCTGCCGCTCGACCTGTTTTTTCCATTGGCTATCCGGCTTGTACAGGTATGCGGTCACGTGCATGACAAAAGAATCGTACACAAAAACCTGGAGCCCACCAATATTCTGATTGATCCCGCGACAGGAGATATCCGCCTGATCGATTTTGGTTCAGCATCAGAGCTGTCGAGAGAACATCTGGAGACGGTCTCTCTCTCGAAATGGATCGAGGGATCGCTGCCATATATATCGCCTGAACAAACCGGGCGAATCAACCGCGATGTCGATTACCGGTCAGACTTCTATTCACTCGGTGTCACCTTCTACCAGATGATCACGGGCCAGCTCCCCTTCAGTGCCAATGATCCGCTCGAATGGGTGCATTGTACCATCAGCCGTCAGCCGCCACCGCCTGACAGGCTCAATCTTAAGATACCCGCCATCTTGTCGGGCATCATCCTCAAGCTCCTGTCCAAAAATGCAGAGAATCGCTATCAAAGCAGCTATGGCCTCGCTGTCGATCTTGAAAAATGCAGGGACTATTGGAAAAAAGGATCGGTCGATGATGCATTCCAACTGGCCCAGTCCGATATCTCCCGACAATTTCAAATTCCACAAAAACTATATGGCCGCAAGCGCGAAGTCAAAAAACTGGAATCGTATTTTGAAAACACCTCCCATGGAGCAGTGGAATTTTGCCTGGTCTCAGGATACTCCGGTGTCGGAAAGACGGTACTTGTCCGAGAACTCGGTCGGTCCATTGTCAAAAACAAGGGCTATCTCATCCATGGAAAATTTGAACAATACCGACAAAACGCTGCATACGTAGCCCTTGGCAATGCATTCCGCGATCTCATACGCCAGCTCCTGGGTGAACCGAAAAAGCGGCTTGAAAACTGGGATGAAAAAATAACCCAGGCGCTCGGCTCCAATGCGCAGCTGATGGTAGATGTGATACCGGAGCTTACGTTTATCATCGGCAAGCAGCCACCGGTGCAGGATCTGTCCCCTGCAGAAACCCAAAACCGCTTCCTGATTCTCTTTATCAACTTCGTCAAAGTATTTGCTACTGAAGCGCATCCCCTGGTGATATTTCTCGATGATCTGCAATGGAGCGATCTGCCGACATTAAACCTGATCCATCGCCTGGTGACCACTCATGAGTTAAGTCACTTGTTTGTCATCGGCGCATACCGTGACAATGAAGTCGATGCGACTCATCCGTTAAGCCTCACCCTGCGGGAAATTCAAAGCAAACGTCTCGTTGAAAATCTGTCCCTTCAACCTCTGACGCCTGAAGCCACGGACCAGCTCACGATGGATACACTTAAGTGTGAGCCGGAACGATCAAGGGCACTCAGTGCTATTTTCTACGAAAAAACTGGAGGCAACCCGTTTTTCACGATCGAGTTGCTCAAGAATCTTAAGGACAGAGGGGTGATCTTTTTCAATACCACCAAAAGTGGGTGGGATTGGGATATTCATGCGGTCAGGAGCGTCAACTATAGTGACAACGTCATCGATATCCTGGTGGCAAGCCAGGGCCGCCTCCATCCGGCTACACAACACGTGCTGCAACTGGCAGCCTGCATCGGAGCCACTTTTGATCTTCGTACACTTTCGATCATCCGGGACAGCACGATGGAAAATACAGGCGCTGAACTTCATGATGCCCTCAAGGCCAATATGGTCGTGCCATTGAATGACAGCTATAAATATGTCAGCCCGGAAGTGTCCGGCCAATCAGGTATAGATAACGGATTGTCCGTAGACTTAAATCCGGCTTACACGTTCCAGCATGACAGAGTGCAGCAAGCAGCCTATTCACAAATACCTGTGGTGAAACGGCAGGCACTACATCTCTCGATCGGTCAGTTGATGCTGAGCCATACACCACCAGGTGTCGTGGATGAAAAGCTGATGGATATCGTGGGCCATTTCAACGAAGGCCGCGCGCTCGTAACGGATCTGAAGGATCGTCGAGAACTAGCGAGCTTGAATCTGGCGGCAGGCATCAAAGCCAAACAATCCTCCGCGTATGAATCAGCCCTTGGGTATCTGCGGATCGGAGCTGAAATGCTGGGTGATACCGCCTGGCAAATAGATTATCGCCTGGCCTGGCAACTGCACAATGAATTACAACATTCCTTCTACCTCACAGGCGACTGGAAAAATGCTGATGCACTTACGGATACTCTGCTGGAACATTCACATACGGCTGTGGAAAAAGGATTGGTACTGTCAGCCAGAACCCGACAGTATGCGACGACACAACGAATGCAGGATTCCATTCATGCAGCATACGATGGTCTTGCAATCCTTGGATTCCCGTTTATACAAAACCCAACATCTGATGATGTTGCGACTGAAGTCACACTGATCCATGAAAACCTTCATGGCCGTTCCATCTCCAGTCTCATCGATCTGCCGGAGATCACTGACGAGAAAGCCAAAATCGCGAGCCAGCTGATCATGGAAATTTTTCCCGCTGCCTTTTTATCCGGCAGTGGCGAGATGTTTCCCTACCTGGTTTTGAAATCTGTCAACATTTCACTCCGTTACGGCAATAGTCCCGAAAGCGCTTTTGCTTATGTTGCATATGGCATGCTGCTGTGCGGACTTTTTGATGATACCGCTCAAGGGTATGCCTATGGCAAGCTGGGTGTGGATATGGTTGAAAAACTGGAAGACATCTCCCTCAAAGCAAGGATCATCTATGTCTATGCCATGTTTGTACATCACTGGAGCAATCACTGGTCCAGTATGACCCCGTGGTTTCGCAAAGGCATCGAAGCAGGCCACCAGTCTGGCGATCTGCTCTACCTCGCGTACAGTGCCCAGGACTGCATCATATGGGACCCAAAGCTTGATCTGGAGACCGCTTCACAAGAACACCGCAGGCTGCTGGACATCGTCAAAGAATGCGATTATCAGGACTCTTATGATTCCGGGACGTTGTTCCTGCAGATGCAACTCAACTTTCAGGGCCTCACAAGTAGCAAATATTCCATGACGGATGATGTGTTTGATGAAGCGCAATGTATGGAAGGGATGTACCAGCGTCACTTCATGACGGGTATCAGCAACTACCATATCTACAAAGCAGAAATCCATCTCTTGTACAATGATGCGGCAGGTGCCCTGGAGCATGTGCTGGAACAGGAAAAACGAATGGCTTCCGTCATGGCTTTGCCCCAGGTGGTTCGTTTTCATATCGTATCCTTTCTGGTGCGCTCTATGCTCCTGCCGACCCTTGCACTGGAAGAACAGGAAGATTATTTTGGCAAGATGCAGGAGAGCCTCAGGACGATGACCGTATGGGCAAGAAACTGCCAGGAAAACTTTGAACACCTGCGCCTGCTGATGGAAGCGGAGCTGGCGCATTTTAACGGCAACGTGCAGGCGGCCCTCTCTTTATATGAGCAGTCCATCGCAATGACCCGCCGGCAGGGCTTCCTCAGAGATGAAGCGATGGCCAATGAGATGACGGCCCGCCTCATGCTGCGCCTGGGCCTTCCTAAAGCAGCCGAAGGTTATCTCCAGGAAGCGCATTATCTCTACTATCGTTGGGGCGCACACCGGAAGGTAACAGAAATGGAAAAGGAATACCACCTTTCTCAAAACGCTGGCGTGATAAAACAAAATAAACCGCTCGGCTCTGTACAATCGAAACCCGGCTCTCTCGATTCGGATACGATCCATGGCGATATGCTGGATATCAACTCTGTGCTGAAAGCTTCGCAAACAATTTCCGGAGAACTTGTCCTTGAAAAATTATTGAAAGCTACCTTGCAGGTCTTGATCGAAAATGCCGGAGCGCAGAAAGGATTCCTGGTAGAGCACAGGGAAGGACATATCATCATACAAGCACAAAGCCGGACTGATGGTGATCCGGCCCATCAGCATTTACATCTTAAAGATGCACAGGGGGAGGTCGTATTGCCCATCACGCTGATCAATACAGCGATCCGTACAAGCGAACCTGTTGTCATCAACAATGCTTCCGAATTAAATCCCTTTTCATCCGATCCCTACATCAGAAAAAATAAACCCCTGTCTGTGATGTGTGTACCTCTGCCGCTACACGGTCAATGGCCATCGGCTGTCTATCTCGAAAACAATCTTACGCATAGTGCCTTTACCGGAGAGCGCGTCAAAATCATCAAGTTACTGGCGAGCCAGGCTTCCATCTCAATGGAAAATGCAAGAATCTATGAAATGCAGGAACGATTGCTCAAAGCACAGCAGCGTTTTGTACCCATACAATTTCTCAAACACCTCGGGCATAATGATATCACCAAAGTAGAACTGGGGGAATCCGTCTCCATGGAGATGAGTGTGCTGTTTTCGGATATACGCAATTTCACCCCGCTGGTGGAACGGCTGTCTCCCAAAGAAGTGATTGAATTACTCAACCGTTTATATAGTAAAATGGGCACACCCATTACGGATGCCGGCGGATTTATTGACTCGTATGCCGGCGATGGCATCATGGCCCTTTTTGCTGTGCCGGCAAGGCAGTCCATCGATGCAGGCATCCAGATGAGCCGCGCCCTGGAGGAATTTAACAGGACTTCGAAAGACAAAGGCCTGCCGCCTATCAAACTAGGCGTCGGCATCAATACAGGTCCGCTGGTCCTTGGCACCATGGGCGCCAATGAACGCATGCAATGCTCTGTATTGGGAGATACGGTAAACCTGGCTTCCAGAATAGAACAATTGACAAGGACCTATGAAGCCCAATGCCTGATCAGCGAGCACACCTATGCTTCGTTGGAACATAAGGAGGCGTATTCGATTCGCATGGTAGACCGTGTGGCGGTAAAAGGAAAAGGCGTGGCCGTCAGGCTATATGAAATACTGGATACCGAAACAGATGATCGCCGTGCAGCCAAAGAAGCCACAAGGGACATATTACAACAAGCTATGGACGCCTACTTTTCCCTTCATTTTGCAGATGCCTGCAGATCCTTTACAGATGCCATGCACAGGGATCCCTCAGATCCGGTGTTTTCCCTATTCGCTGCGAGATCGAAGCGATATATCGACCAACCCCCGGCGGATGACTGGCAGGGCTTTGAGCAACTGCAACAGAAATAAGTCTGACGTGGCCTTTGTCTTGTGCATTCCATTCAAATGATATGGATGTTTATCTTGTGATATGACATCCTATACCCGGAACCAAATTTTCGACCGGTCAAGAATGATAAAGCCGCCTGTATGAGTCGTATACGAATTGGAATAGTGATGGACCCCATCGAAACCATCAACCCTAAAAAAGACAGCACCTTAGCCTTCATGGTAGAGGCTCAGTCCCGCGGCTGGCAGATAGCCTATATGACGATGGGTGATCTGTATTTAAACAGTGGCCGTGCAGAAGGACTAATGCGGCATGTGAAAGTATTTCATGATCCGGACCATTGGTTTGAATTGGAAGGAGAGGAATACTGTCCCCTCAGTACACTAGATGTGATACTGATGCGAAAGGACCCACCTTTTGATATTGAATTTATCATATCGACCTATATTCTCGAGCGTGCCGAACTGGAAGGTGTCACCGTGATCAATAGCCCGAGGTCACTGCGTGATGTCAATGAAAAAGTTTTTACCGCCTGGTTCCCTCAATGTTGTCCGCCGGGCTTATTCACCCGTTCTAAAGATGCCATAAAGAAGTTTATCGATGTACATCATAAGATCGTCATCAAGCCCACCGGTAAAATGGGCGGGCGATCTGTCTTTGTGATTGCCAAAGACGATCCCAATACGAATGTGATCATTGAAGAAGTGACGCAATACGGCACGTGCTATGTGCAGGCCCAGGCCTACATCCCCGAAATAGTAAAAGGCGGTGACAAACGAATATTGCTGATTGATGGTGTACCTGTCGATCATGGCATCGCCAGAATCCCATCCGGTGGCGATCATCGCGGCAACCTTGCTGCCGGTGCGCAGGCATCAGGATTTGACCTGACCGCCAGGGATCGCTGGATATGCGATCAGATCGGCCCGGTGCTCAGGGAACGCGGGCTATTTTTTGTGGGGATCGATATCATAGGCGATTATATGACAGAGATCAATGTCACAAGCCCGACCGGGATCCGTGAGATTGACAAAATATTTCATATCGATATCTCTTCTTTATTTTTTGATGCCCTGACAGCATTGCTCCAATCCAAACGAAAATAATCTACGCCCTCCATCTCCATGCCGGAACCCAAACTCACACTGGACATCTGTCGAAGCTATATTGAAAATCTATTGTTCGAACCCGGAGATGTGTCCACCCAGAATTCTATCCACGGCACTGTGGGTTCCGTGGGTGTTGAACTGGAAGTATTTCCATACAGGTCGGATGTACTGAGCGATGCAGGTGTTTCCCCAGTAGCCTTATATGAAGGAGAAGATGCTTTGATCCATAAGCTTATCGCTGCTTCCGAACCCTATGGAGGCGTAGCGAAATATTGGTATCCTGCACCGCATCAAAAAAGCTATGTACCCCAAATTGATAAAATCGAATTTGCCAACGGCGACCGCTTTCTCTTTGAGCCCGGCGGACAGGTAGAGATCAGTACGGCTCCCTGCCAAAGCATGGACGCCCTACAGGAACATCTGGAATCCAGACAGCACATTTTAAAACGTATCACACAACTAAGCAATATCCATTTCGCGCAGACCGGCACCAACCCATGGTTTGGCGAAGACCAGATAGGCAATCAGCTTCATAAACCCCGCTATAAGGCGCTGGAGCAATACTTTGATACCATCGGTCCCTATGGAAGGCAAATGATGCAGCTGACCTGCTCACTGCATATCAATTTTGATTTAGGTCCGGATGAAACAACCCGCATTAAACGTATAGTTGCAGCAAACCTTTTAGTACCATTTGTGACAGCCCTCTTTGCCAATTCGCCACGGATCGCCGGAAAAACAAGCGGGCATAAGGCTTACCGGAGTTATATATGGCAGCATCTCGATAGAGCACGTACAGGGATTTTGCCCGGGCTCAGCGATCCGGATATGTTGTCTAAGGAGGACCTCATCGGAATGTATCTTGCTCTCGCATTAAAAGCGCCGCTCATCTATATTGATGCATTGGGCGATCAGGCCCTTCCCCGCGACTATACCATGGAATACTGGTTAGACCATCCGATACAAGGCCTCTGGCCTGACAGATCACATTTCGAAACGCATGTATCGCTCCTATTCCCGGAAGTGCGGCTCAAAGGCTACCTCGAACTGAGATCCATCGATGCTCCGCCGGTCGAATGGCAGATGGTCCCGGTATGTTTTTATGCCGGATTATTATACAGTGACCAGCATTTAGACAAAATGCTGGAATTGCTTTTACCCCTCGCGGCGCACATCGATGAGCTCTTTGAAGCATCGACCTTTGGACTCGTCCTGGATGAAGTATTCGTCACGTCCAAAAAACTGATGGTATTGGCTATTGACGGCTTCTCCGGATTGCCGGATTCGTTTAAAGGGGATGGCCATGTGCTTTTGTTGAAAAAGTTTTACGAAATCTTTACCGCGCATCGAAAAACCTTTGCAGATGGAAATGCGGGCACTAAAATTTTGTAAATAAATAACCAAAACAGCGGTGCTTTCCTATTTTTTCTTAATTTCCTGTCCCGATTGTTGAAGTAAAATGTCCGGAAAAGTATTTTTCACTTCACTCTATTTTTATTACAATTGACATCACTGTCATATCCGTCCCCATCCGGAAGGGTATCACCAATTTAAAAACCAACTTTTATGCCATCACACCATTACATCCTGGGTCCCGTCGCCCAAATGGAACATCTCTACCCTGCTGCTGATTTAGCCGAAAAGGATCTAAAATTTCACAATTACTTTGATGTGATCAGCCATTATACGCAGAGCTCGTTGCGAGCTGATGGAATAAAGGGGATTGATACGGTAGAGGTAACCCACTCAGGTGGGCACTACCATGTGAAACTGGAAGGAAATGCATCTCTGGAAACGATGGTAACCTTTGGAGAACGACACGCACAAATCTTTGATAAGCATCATGCGCAAAAGGCCATCAGGGGCATGGAATTGCTGAAAGAATTTCGTGTTTGGAACCCCATGGAAAATTATCATGTCAACCGCAGCAAGACGGACGGCACTTCCAAATGGGCTTTATATCCACCATTGGGACTTAACGTTATGGGCCAGAAAGGCCTGTTGATGATGCACTACCCACCCTGGGCCTGTCTCCAGATGGCCACCTTTGACAATGCGATCACCATGTTTCGCTGGGAACAATTACTGGTCGCTTCCGGTATTCCCAAGGAGGATGTCTGTTTCTTCAAAACGATAGTCGATATCAATCCTATAGCTGCTCCGGGATCGGGGGAGAGTGAATACCCCAATGATTATTTTCCTGTCATGATGGCTTCCGGATTTTTTGACGGTCCGCCCGACCGCGATTATCTCCGCTCGATGTTGGAGTTATATCTGACGCCACCGGGATGGCCTCAAGAGAGGAAGTATACCCTCCCCTTGCTGATCTGTGGCTCGCCTCTATATGACCCACAGGCACCTGCATGGTTTAGAGTTTCTTACACAGACATACTTCCCAGGGACCAGGATGACATTCCTCAGGTCAATGTGCTTCAGACCGGCACATTCCGTGTCCGCCCCGATTCAAAACGGGAAACCCCATATATGATCTGCAACCACATGATCGCAGCCGGAGTGACTGGGAGATGCACCGATCATCCTGAGACTATTCCTGATATCCGGCAGTACGAAGCGCAGGACCTGGTCGCCGCTACCTTTCTCAAACTCTACGCAGACGATCCGGATCTCACACCACAAGAAGCCAAAAAACAAGCTTGTGAGCGCTGGTATGGAAATGAAGAGGGTACCGGAGCGCCTATACCCAAAGCGGAAGATGACAGGCGTACCATTTGTGCATTGGCCCAGATGGATTTATTTTTTGAACCTAAGCCTTGGCCACATCCGAAATACACTTTTGAAGAAGCCTGGGAACGATGCAAAGACGCGACACAAATAGATAACCCCTGCTATGGGAAGATCAAGCCCACAGCCGAAAATGGATAGTAGCTGCTTTCTAAATCAAACAACATGAGTCCATCTAACTTTCAATATTTTATCACCCGGGATTCCGGCAATGATGCCTACCAGGTCTGGGCCATGGATCCGGACAGCCCTTCCCTCCTCAAAAAAATCGCCGGTAAAAGCGGGAATACCATTCCTAAAGATTTTCACTTGGTACAGGTGGGTAATTATATGCTGCAATGGAGTCCGCTGAATAAAGACAATCAATATGCCTATCGCCTGCTGCAGTTCAATCCCGAGGAGGCCAGTCCATTGGGCAGTTATGATGCAACCGGTAAATGGACTGAAAGTGCTATACAGGCAGGGACCTGGGCCAAAGGAAAATTTTTTGGCTCACGGTCTGATTTTGCCAATCCGGATGGTGCTAAGAAAGGCTTTGAAACCGGCATAGACCTGGTGCTGCTGTCGCTCCATAATTTTGTACTCAACTGGATCCCTACCGAAGGCAGAGGTACGTATCAACTCTTCAATTTCGATCCCGGAAGCAAAGATCCCTTGCCTGCACCTTACACACCACAAGGCGCATGGCTGACGATTGAAAGCGGACACGAACTCCATTATATCAACGGGTATGTCCTCGATTGGAAACCGGCCACAGGCGATTATGCCATCTGGCAATTCGATGCGCAAGCCGAAGATCCGCTGAGTTATCCCGCCATCCATCGCGGAAGCTGGAAAAAACTGGGCATCAACAGCAGGCACCAACTCAATGTGATAGGTAACTATGTACTGGACTGGGAACCTGCCACTAACAATTATCGCCTTTGGGCATTTGATCCCAACAGGGAACATGGACTGACGGGACCGGTCAGACAAGGAACTCTGCCGAAGCAAATCACAAAGACAACTTCATTTACAGCCATCGAAACATTGATCCCCAAAGATGCCCAGATGAAGGGCAAACCTGGAACGATAGATTACATGCGGGATAAAATCGAGCATGTCATTTATTACATGATTGAAAACCGTTCGTTTGATCACGTATGCGGATGGCTCTATGACAAAAATGCCCCGATCAAAGTCATCGGCCCGGAAGGTCCATACCGCGGGGTCGATAAGAAATTTACCAATACGTTTCGCGGAAAAGAATATGCCATCACGAAGTACAACAATGGCAAACTGAGTGAAAAGACTCCGGATGGCAAGCCATTTGTGCTGGACCTGGACAAGCAGGATCCGTATCACGACAATTCGGATGTACTGCGCCAGATGTATTCCGCCAACCTCAATGATTACTATGATGGAAAGGAACCGGACATGGGCGGATTTGCAATCAATAACGGAACCGAGGAGGTAATGCTTGGATATTCTCCGGAGCAGTTAACCATTCTCAACGGACTTGCCAAACATTTTGCAATTTCGGATGATTGGTTCTGCTCCATGCCCGGAGGTACGGATGTCAACAGGGCATTTGCACTGACAGGATCTTCCCTGGGCAAATTGAATAATTTCCAAAACGGGGTGACCTATACGGAATGGTCGGAGTATCCACACCGCCCTTCGATCTGGAAGGTGTTGTGGACGAATGGCATCAGGGATTTCAAGATCTATAATGCGGTCGAATGGATCGAATGCAAATTTACCTACAATCTCTTCCTCAAAGGCCAGATACCCTCGATTGATGATCCGTTTGTAGTTGGCAATTACGCCCCGCAACTCAATCAATTCTATGATGATCTGAAATACGGTACACTGCCTAAGTTCACCTTTCTGGAGCCTAAGTGGGTAGCGAGTGCAGGGTCCACTTCATATCATCCCGGCAATGACCTGATCCCCGGTGAACGCGCACTCAATGATATCTTCAATGCACTGCAGAAAAGTCCGCTATGGGAAAAAACGATGCTGGTCATCACCTTTGATGAGCATGGAGGAATGGCGGATCACGTGAAACCTCCTGCGGCTGTCAAGCCTTATGCGAATGAATCGCTGGGAGGGTTCCATTTTGACAGGTTGGGGGTCCGGATACCGACAATCCTGATATCACCGTGGATTTCGGAGAATACTGTATTCCGTTCCGAAACGGATACGGCGTATGACTCAACGTCGATTCTCTCCACGCTCTTGCAATGGCTGGGCATACCGAAGTCCAAATGGGGACTGGGAGAGCGTACCCATCATGCGCCATCGTTTGAAAGCGTGGTGCGGGAGAAGAAGGCGCGTAAAGGTGAGATTCAGCTGCAGCCGCCATGGGATGCCGTGTTTCCTAAACAGACTGGGGCAGATGAAAAGAAGCCATCCGGTGTGCCGTTGCCTGTGCATGGACTCCACCGATTGGTTGTTCCGCGCATGGTCGCTGACCTGACACCCCTTTTGAGCAATACAGAACGGGCGAAGATCACAGATGACATACTCCAATCATCAGAAAGCCTTGAAGTATTGCATAAGCGATTGGTGGATCTGCATCAAAAACATAAAAGGTAATTCTGTAATAGAACTCTTATCGTTTGACAAATGTCTTTCCTGCATAAAGAAAAAGTCCGGAGGCGAGCGTGAATAACAACAATAGTAATCCTGAGTTGATCAACACTATGGTGATTCCTAATTGTGTAACATCTACAAAAGGATAGGGATAAAATCCTGAAAAATGACCACGCATCAATATATAAATCAGGTAGACCAGAGGGTAGATGGCCCATGTCAGGATTTTCCGGTAGGGAACCAGCCTCGTGGTCTCTTACAAGTACCAAAAAAGGATGATTAAAAGGGGTATGACGGAACGGAGCAGTTCATCGACCACCAACTGCAACCCCTTTGGTTGCCACAAATGTCTAAGAGCCACCTGGTATATCAGGCCTACTATTGTGATATAGATGGTTATGGTGATGAGGACCCCCGGCCCATGGATCATAAGAGACCAATCCTCCCTGGCCAGGCAACGACTGCCTGAAATTATCGTAGCTCTCCTTCTGCAATCAACCGCCGGAAAACGGAGGCAATAAAGCCACTGTATCTCCTGCCCTCAGCATTACATTACCACGAATGACTTCCATGTTGACCGCGACCAGATATTTGGCGGATGTTAAGGTTGGATATTTTTCTACAAGTGTAGCTATGAGTTGGTCAGTATCGATCATATCCTCTAGCTGCCAAGAGCTTTGACCTGTGATGTCGGTCAGTTGGCCGAAGACGAGGATTTCGATGGTGGAATTCATGATGGCAAAATACGGTTATTTGCTTTAATAATTGCTAACAGTTTTTTTTGACTTGCTTGCAGCAAGTCTTTTCGCAAAATAGAATTTTGCTGACGCGAAAGCGTAGATACAATCTACGCTTAACAGTTTTTTTATTAGGTAATTTTTTGACTTGCTTGCAGCAAGTCTTTTCGCAAAATGAAATCAAGATTACTTACAAGGCCAAAAGTGCGAATGTTGAATTGAATTTGTATCCCGGCCCCTGAGCTTGTCGAAGGGAAGAAAAAAGCATTTTCTTTTCCGCTGCCGCCTCTTCTTTGGCGAAGAGGGCGGCAGCGGAAAAGTCCTGAGATCAATACCCTTCGGCAGGCTCAGGGACCCCTATTTAAGTCATCATCAGCTTCACCGAAGCGATGACGAGGACGATCGCAAGTATCCACTTCAATTTTTTATTTTCAAAATGACCGGCACCGAAATAGGATCCTATTGCTCCGCCTGCGAAAGCGATCAACAACATCCAGATCATTTGGGTCTCTACCTGGAATCCTTTAGTGAATAAGCCAGCAAGTCCGGCAAGCGAATTGACAAAAATGAAAAGCGCAGATACAGCTGCCGTCCTTTTCATGTCCGCCCAATGCAACAAGAGAATGACCGGGCTCAATATAATGCCGCCGCCGATGCCAATCAATCCTGATAAAAATCCGATGGAGGCACCAATCACAAGTGAAAACAGCAGGTGTGGATGTACCGTCAGATTTGTTTCGCGCTTTCTGAAATTGAGCAATCTGATTACCGAAAAGAAAAGGAGGACTGCTAATACTTTTTTATAGATATCCGCATCCACCACGAGCATGCCCCCAATAAAAGCGGCCGGAACAGATGCCAACGCAAATGGCCAGAATAACTTCCAGTCAAAATGCCCCTGACGGTAGTATTGGATAAACGCAATCAACGAAACTGCAAGGTTCAATAACAGAGCCGTTGGCCTCATAAAGTCAGGCGCAAAAGAAAAAAACGCCATCAACGCCAGATACCCACTTGCACCCCCATGCCCTACAGCAGCATAGAGGAAAGCCACGATGGGTAACAAAACATAAAAGAGGATTTCTGAATGTAGCACGATATTGGTTTATGGCTTATAGCTTATGGCTTATGGCTTATAGCTTATATTAACAGCTTATGTTATCAATGCTGTTTCAATAGGCTAAATCAGAATCATCAACACATCGACCAGTTCGCCTTTAGTAATCACCTCTCTATCCTCCTCTAATTCAACAAGTGCATCTGCGTGTGAAAATGAATTCATCAGATAACTCTCCTGGTGATCGAGGATAAATACGGTATTGCCTTTGGTCTTTCCTTTCATAAATTGTGTGAGCCCGGGCTTCCGCTGGAAATCATGGGCCAGGATCATCTTGAGTCGCTTCTGATACTGCCTCCCGGTAAACTTACCTATGGCAGGTGTGATATATTCATAAAAGCAACTTAACACGGCTGCTGGATTGCCCGGCAAGCCAAAGATCAACACATCGCCATAGGTGCCGAAATAAAAAGGCTTACCCGGCTTCTGCTTCACCTTGTGAAATACTTTTTTCACTCCACATTTTTCAAGCGAAGAAGGCACAAGATCATATTCCCCGACAGATGCGCCACCTGTCAGAATGATGACATCAGCATCAAGAGCAGATGTAATAGCATTCATGATCATTGATTCATCATCTTCCATGATCTCCACAGAAACAGGAGTGATATCAATTGCCTGCAATGCTGATCGCAAGGCAAATGAGTTTGATTCAAATATCTGTCCACCTTCGATATGCCCTCCCGGCTGAACGAGTTCTTTTCCGGTAACGATAATCCGCACACGCGGCAGCGCAAAAACCTGAACCTGTATTATACCTATACTTGCCAGAAATGAAATGGAAGCCGGTGTCATACGGTGTCCTTTCTTCAGTACTGTATCACCCGATTTAGTTTGTGATCCCTGCAGCCTGACATTGGCACTAGCTATAAGCATCGGATCCTTGATCCATATGTGGCCATCACTGAATTCAACTTTTTCCTGCATCACCACTGTATCTGTTCCTTCCGGTAGTGGTGCACCCGTAAAAATCCGTACCGCCTGTGTCGATTTGATTTCACCTGCATAAACATTGCCAGCCTGTACCTCACCGACAACTTCAACTCCAGCCTTCTTGTCCCAATGTGAAAAAGAAAAAGCATACCCATCCACTGCTGATTGATGAAATGGAGGTGTATCCAATGGCGAAATAATATCGGCAGATAATGCTCTGTCAAGGGCATCGATCAGCGGCAAAATTTCTTCCCGACTACCTATTGAGTGATCATTGATTAATTTTCTTGCCTCCGATACAGGAATCATCATGTTTTATTTGACCGCAATGTATATCAGGAAAATTCTTTTGACTGAAATATTTTATCCGCCGATCCGGATCATGCTGCGATTGGTCAGGGAATCGGCATCAATCTTTTTATAATCCTGTGTGAACTGCCCACCAAGCGCTTCTTCTTTTTCCAGTACGCATTGCTTGATTAAAGGCATGATGTCCTCTCCTGATCGATAGGCAGTAAGGAGATCAACTTCCCCTTTCGAAAAAAGGCAGTTCTTCATCTTGCCATCTGCGGTGAGTCTCATTCGATTGCAGGTGCTGCAGAACGGGGCGCTCATCGTACTGATAATCGCAAAAGTGCCCTCGTGATTATAGATTTTAAATTTTTTGGCTGTCGCATTTACTTCATCCCTTAATTTAATAAAATCATACTCCGCAGCAATGGTATCGAGGATCTGCTGGTAACTGACCACCTTTTCATTTTCCCAATGGTTGCCACTGAAGGGCATGAATTCTATAAAACGAATATGCACCGGCTGCGTTTTAGTCCATTCTACAAAATCGATGATCTCATCATCATTCATCCCACGCATCATCACTACATTGACCTTGACGTGAAATCCCTCCTTGATCATCAACTGGATATTGTCCCACACGTTTTGAAAAAGAGGTCTTCGCGTAACCGCTAAAAAGCGGTCTGGCTTGAGTGTATCCAGACTGACATTGACTGATCTGATCCCTGCATTTTTAAATACAGGTATAAACTCATTGGCTCTTGACCCATTCGTAGTCAGCGTTAGTTCGACTGGATATTTTGAAAGCCTGGTTATAATCTCTGCTGCTTCCTTTCTAACAAGTGGCTCGCCACCAGTCAGACGTATTTTCTTCACGCCCATGTCGACAAACATGCCCGCGATGGCATCGATTTCATCCACCTGCATAAGGTGGGCAGATGGTTTGAATTGCATCTGCTCATCCGGCATGCAATAGGTACACCTGAAATTGCATGCATCCGTCAGGGATATCCTGAGGTAATCATGTACTCTTCCGAAACCGTCTGAGATCATTTGATGCAATGTTCTTTTATTCCTGTCAAAGATAAGGTTATATGACTGGTACCGCTGCACAAGGAATTCAGGTTGGTATTTCATTGGTTGTTGGTGGGGACTACAAAAGCGGCCGCGGGGGTGGGGATTGAGGGTTTGCATTAGGATGTTCGTTGGTCGGAACACCAAAAACCACCATCGGAGTGGAGAATCCAACAGCGGCCTCGAGCCAGCAGGGTGTAACGACGGGATCTAAACATTGACAATCCTTTCTTGTTAATGGAATTTTACATCATCTTTTAAACCAGAATTACAATGATCAAATTCCTCCTACTCCCTGTCATGTCTATACTGCTTTTGGCTTCATGTGGCTCAAAAACCAGTTCAGATTCGACCTCTACGACTATCGATTCGACAGCCCAGATAGCTGATACTTCCCATACATCGCACAATTCTGTTGATTGGGCAGGGGTCTACAAGGGAGTTGTCCCATGTGCTGATTGTGAAGGCATTGAGACCCTCATAGTCCTCAATGGAGACAATACATATCTGCTCAGAACCACCTACCTTGGCCAGCCGGATGCCTCGGCAATAGAAAAAACCGGAAGTCTGACCTGGAATACAGAAGGAAATACAGTGAGCCTGAATGGTATAGAAAATGCACCAAATCAGTATTTTGTCGGTGAAAACAAAATTACCCAGCTGGATATGACCGGAAATAAGATTGAAGGCAAGCTGGCAGATAAATATGTTCTCGCGAAACAATAAAATTCAATAACCATTTCCTTCCAACTATGAAAATTGCTTTAAAAAATATGCTGCTTCCTATTGTGGCTTTCGTTGTCGTGACAGCCTGCGGCTCCCAAGGATCTTCCTGGGTTGGCACCTACAAAGGTGTCTTACCTTGTGCTAATTGCGAAGGGGTAGAAACCATTTTGACACTCAAACCGGATACAACCTACGTGCTGAAAATTTCCTTCCTGGGAGCAGCGACTACAATACCTGATATCACCGGCAAATTTGACTGGACGGCCGAAAACACCTTCACCCTGGACAACGAGGATTACCTTTCCGCGGATTACATTTTCTCTGAGGGTATACTTTTCCAACGAGATCTGGATGGTAAAATGGTTGAAGGGCCGGATGCTGATAAATTTATATTTACAAAGCAATAATTCATCTTGCCTTCATCCAGATGGCCTATGAAAATTTTTTTCTCCTCTTTATTCTAGGTCTTATCGTATTTCAAAGCTGTAATAAACCATCCAAGAGCACGGATGATCCTAAAAGTAAGTCTGGTGAAATAGGCCCTGAGCTACATTTATAAACTATCGTATATTTCACCGCCGAAAAGCGGACTGCCTAAAATAGCTAAACACGACAACGACCAACAATGGAATTCACTGAAGTGATCATGCCCCTCATCACCTTGATTGCACTCGAGGTCATCCTGGGGATAGACAATATCATTTTTATTTCGATTCTTGCCGATAAATTGCCGCCAGAACAGCGTCAGAAGCTGCGACAGATAGGCATCGGTCTCGCAATGATCATGCGATTACTCCTGCTGACGGTCATCGCCTGGATCATGAAGCTCGACAACACGCTGTTTACTATTATGGATACCAACATTTCAGGAAAGGATATCATCCTTCTTGCCGGAGGAACTTTCCTTCTCTACAAGAGCACACGGGAGATTTATCTCAATTCCGAAGAGGAGAATAATCACTTTGAGGATGTAGCTAAAAAGAAACAAGTCTCTTTCCGGGATATGCTGTTCCAGATTTTACTACTTGACATTGTATTTTCCATTGATTCTATTATCACCGCCGTAGGTATGGTTGACCAGTTATGGATCATGTATACTGCAGTCATAGTATCGGTCACTATTATGTTATTTGCTGCCAAACCTATCAGTGAATTTATTTCCAGGCACCCATCCTTTAAGATCCTGGCTCTTTGCTTCCTGCTGATCATCGGTATATCGCTGATCGGTGAAGGACTTGATTTCCATATTCCAAAGGGATATATCTATTTCTCTATGGCGTTTTCCTTCTTTGTGGATTTTATACAGTTGAAGACTGCGAAGACGAAGAAGGCGAAAGAGGTTTAAGAGGCGGAAGAGGCTGAAACGTAAATTAAACCGGGTCCCTGAGCTTGTCGAAGGGAAGAGGTTGATTACCTTTCCTTCCTCCGCCACCTTCGCGCAGCGAAGGGGCGTTAGTGGAGGGCCCCTGAACTGACCATTGACAATGGAAGGGTATAGTGAAATCAAACTGCGGTTCAGCGCAAAAAAAAGAGGCTGAAGAGGCGAAAGAGGCACAAGAGGCACAAGAGGCACAAGAGGCTTAAGAGGCACAAGAGGCATAAAAGGCTTATAGCGCTTTGAAAATCCCATCTTAAAAATTTCTCCAACAAAGAAGGATCTCTTTGTGTTAAGGAGTCCATGTCAACAATACTTATCATCGGCGCTTCGTCAGGGATTGGCCAACAACTTGCTCTTCAACTTGCATCTTCAGGTCACCAGGTCATTGGAACCTATCATTCGAAACCAACAACCTCTGAAACCCCTAATCTTGCTTATCATCATTGCAATGTCCTTGATGAGCAGCCCGACTTCTCCTTTGTGCCGGAAGGAATTGACGGACTAGTGTATTGTCCAGGAAGTATCATGCTGAAGCCCTTTCACAGAATAAAATCTATTGACTTTCTGGATGATTATAAGTTGCAAGTGATCGGGGCCATCAAAACAATCCAGGCTGCCTTGCCTGCGCTCAGGAAAGGCAACCAATCGGCTATTGTTCTTTTTTCAACAGCTGCTGTACAGACAGGCTTAAATTTTCATTCGTTGGTCTCTTCTTCCAAAGGGGCTATCGAAGGATTGACCAGAGCACTTGCCGCAGAGCTTGCTCCATCCATCAGGGTAAATTGTATTGCTCCTTCACTCACAGATACACCGCTGGCCGCTTCCCTGCTGAATACTGAAGAAAAAAGGAATGCTAATGCGCTCCGTCATCCACTAAGACGAATAGGTAGTCCGGCCGATATAGCGTATATGGCTGATTTTCTGCTGAGTGAAAAGTCAGGGTGGATCACGGGACAGATAATGCATGTGGATGGGGGTATCTCCAATTTAAAGGTTTAACTTGAGAAAAATCATCTACCTCTTATGCTTAAAGAAATAAACTGGGCTTCCCTATTGGTATGCGTTGCGATCCCACTGGTGGCAGGAACCCTCTCAGGATTCGCCAATGTGAATAGCATTAACACCTGGTACAATACCCTCATCAAACCGTCTTTCAATCCTCCCAATTATCTTTTCGGGCCTGTATGGACCATTCTGTATATCCTGATGGGTGTCAGTTTATACATAATCGTTCAGACAACAAAATCGGATCTGCGAACCACCGCACTAATCATTTTTGGGCTGCAGTTAGCCTTAAATTTCAGTTGGAGTTTTATCTTCTTCTATTTCCAATCCCCTGCATTTGCGTTGATCGTCATCCTTGCATTATGGATTGCAATCCTCATGATGCTCCTTTACTTTTATAAACTTTCTCCTCTGGCTGCATACCTGCAGATTCCTTACTTTCTCTGGGTAAGTTTTGCCACCGTATTGAATGGGTCGATATGGTATCTGAATAAGTAATACGAGCCTGGTGCATAGTTTTGCCCCTAAATCTCTTAATGCTTCGAGTAGCTTGCACTCAACCTTATGCGACAGCAAGTCGAATTATGGTTACTTTTTTGACAATGAAATAAGGGACGTGAAACCTCACGCAAAGTGCGTAATTAAAATCTAAAGTTATTCTTTGGCAATCGCATCGACATCATGCGCAATCGCCGGTAGGGTCTGCAAATAAGCCCACACCGCTGAGGCCTCTTCATCTGTCATGGCGGGATATGGGACCATCGGATATCGAAGTGCAGGCTTACCATCCCTTTGTCCAAAACGAACCGCTTTGATAAACTCCTCTTCGGTCCAGTTGCCCAGGCCTGTTGTTTTATCTGGTGTCAGGTTTCTGGTCAGAATAATCGTGCCTTCTAGATCAGGCATAGCATTGCCACCACTGAAATATCCGGGAGTCTTTTCAGGCTCCATGATATTCATCGTTTCGAAGCTCGGGCTATGGCAACCAAAACATTCTACCTTGCCGGTGGCGATGTATTTGCCAAAAGCGACTTTATCCGTTATAGGTGGCGCTGCTATGGGCTGCGTTGGATAGGGCATTGGTTTGAAAGCGACATAGCATAAAAACTTGGTGAGGAATGACGGTTGACTTGGAGGCTGTGCTTTAGCCACAGCTTCGAGTTCAGGAGCATCAGAACGTAAATAAGCTATGATGCTGTGCAAATCATAATCAGAGAGATGTGGAAACTTTGGCATCCATGGCGGAGCATAGGATCCATCTCTTTTTATTCCTGTCCTCAATAAGTAAGCGATTTCACCATCCGTATAACGTCCGGTTCCATATTTAGTATCACGGGTAATGTTGGCAGCCCAGGCTTTGCCAAATGCAGCAGGAAGATCACTCAACAAATGGCCTTCCAATTTTCCATTGGGCCCCATATGGCATTGATTACATACCATGGTGGCCAAACGTTTCCCTTCAGCCAGCATAAGGCTGTCAGGAGTCACCTTTATCTCAACGGGTTTGACTTCATAGCTGGGAATACCGGAAAAATGGAGGTACGCGGCTCCAATCGCAAGGAGGACAATGGCCAAGCCAATAAAAATGCCTAGCACCTTTAGTACTTTTTTCATGAGTGGTGGTTTTTGTCTTGTTATGAATCCTCCTGCCGACACGAACCGTGAAAACAAGTAAAACATTCGAAAATAATAAAATGATATAACATATACAACTCAATTCTTCCATCTCCCTCATTTTGGGGAAAAGTCACGGCTGTTGACGCTAGATCGAGGGCTTTATGACTGCCGGAACCGTTTAAAAATATTATTTACAATTTATTTACAAGGTGAATCCTGACCAGAATCCTCACCCCCCAGCTCTTTGCCAATGTTTTGATGTTTCATTGATTGTAAGCTTGAAGTGTTCACCCACAAATGTCAATCCTGACTAAGGCTTTATGAATTTTAGTCAAGTGCTGAAGCTATTTTTTAAAAATTTATATTAAATAGTATTTACATACATATCCTATTCTGGTCAAACATTTTATTCGTCATTATCCGTAATATTGCCATTATATTATCAAGCATCCTTCTAAATATTCTTACTTAAAACAGATCAACCTGCTTTATGAAGTCTCCTTAAATCAGGATTAGTCAAACCCATATTCAGCATAGAATTGCAGCCTGGATTGTTTACGATCAATTAACGGCAAAGCCACGACGATCCGGCATTTAAGCGTTAGTTTTGCCGCGTCAAAAAGCTTTAAAAGCTAAATAACATGGGGATTTCAGCCCCCGCTTTTCTTCAACTCAAAAATTATCTATTGACCAGGCTGAAAATTTATCTAGACCAGGGAAATGCAAATTTTCGGCACACTACCGTACAACTTCTCCTGCACAAAATCATCTGTCAGGCCTAAATGCACAGGGGAATCGTACTTTTGCGGCCAGAAACGGCTGTGTCTCGATAAGCGGCTTTCGTTTTACTGTTTTAATAGAAAATTGACCTGAAATTAAATGACCATGCCTGTAAAAAATATCCTCATCCCCATTTCATTCCTGCTTCTTTTAACCTCCTGTGGAAGTAAACAAAGCAATGACTCCGGAGATACGCTTTCCGGCAATATCAGTATTGATGGATCCAGCACTGTTTTCCCGATTACGGAGGCTGTAGCTGAAGAATTCCAAAAGGTTGAGCCAGGTGTAAAAGTTTCTGTAGCACTCTCTGGCACAGGCGGAGGTTTTAAGAAATTCGGTCGAGCGGAAACGGACATCAATGATGCTTCTCGTCCGATCAAACCTGCAGAAGATAGTATCGCCAAAGCCCACAATGTGAGTTATGTTGAACTTATCGTTGCCTTTGACGGTATGGCTGTCGTCGTCAACCCTAAGAATGACTGGTGTAACGATATCACCGTTGCCGAGCTTAAAATGCTTTGGGAGCCAGAGGCACAAGGAAAAATCAAAAGATGGAACCAGATCCGGTCGGAATGGCCTAATGAAGAAATCCATTTGTTTGGCGCAGGCGTAGAGAGTGGCACCTATGATTACTTTACGGAAGTAATCGTAGGTAAAAGCCATTCCAGCCGTGGTGATTTTACAGCCAGCGAAGATGACAATGTATTGGTGCAAGGTGTCGCTTCTGACAAATTCGCCTTAGGCTTTTTTGGTATAGCCTATTATGAAGAGAACAAAAACAAATTGAAAGTGATCGGTGTAGATGACAGTAATGATGCCAACGGCGCAGGACCAATCCTTCCCAGTATCGAGACTGTCAAAAACAAGACCTACTCGCCATTGGGCCGACCCTTGTATGTATATATCAACAGCAAAGCTGGCCAGCGTAAAGAAGTGCAGGAATTTATCAAGTTCTACCTCGACAACACAACCACCCTTTCTGAAGAAGTTGGATTTATCGCGTTGACTGCTGAGGAATTGTCCACACAGAAAGCCAAATGGGATTCCTTTATCACTTCATTAGGAGGAACACAATAATCATTATCCAGGTTGATAGTTTTGCATCTATCACTCTGCACGCAAAAGCACCCAGACTGAACAAGTCCGCCTGATGAGACTAAAAGAAAAAATCATTGAAGGATTGTTGCTGATGTGTGCAGGTATCAGCATCCTCACTACCGTGGGAATTCTTTATGTGTTGATTTCTGAATCCTCTGTTTTTTTTGCAAGGGTCCCGATTACTGATTTTTTATTTGATACCCAATGGACCCCTCTTTTTGCAGATAAGCATTATGGAATCCTTCCTTTGGTCACAGGGACAATGCTCACTTCGGCTATTGCTATTTTGGTTGCCCTTCCTACCGGATTATCTATTGCTGTATATCTCAATGAATATGCACCCAAGAGTTTCCGGAAATTTCTGAAACCGATCCTTGAAATACTGGCGGCCATCCCGACCGTCGTTTACGGGTTTTTTGCCTTGATGATCGTCACTCCTTTTTTGCAGCAATTCTTTCCCAACATGGCGGGGTTTAATGCCTTGTCTCCGGGTATCGTGATGGGCATCATGATCATTCCCATGATATCTTCTCTCAGCGAAGATGCTTTGTATGCAGTTCCTACATCTCTGCGTGAAGCCTCTTATGGTATAGGGGCCACTCGTTTCCAGACTTCCTTTAAAGTATTGGTACCTGCGGCTTCCTCAGGGATTATTGTTTCTGTGATCCTTGCTATCTCACGTGCCGTCGGGGAAACCATGATTGTGGCGATTGCAGCCGGCCAACAGCCAAGATTAACTTTTAATCCTCTGGTACCTGTTGAAACCATTACGACCTATATTGTCCAGGTGAGTCTAGGGGATGTTGTCCAGGGCTCTATCGAATATCAAACAATTTTTGCCGCGGGTATTGCGCTTTTCGTACTGACTTTCATTCTGAATAATGTCAGCTTCTACATCAAGAAGAAATTCCATGAGAAATATGAGTAAGCGCATAGACATCAACCGGATCAAAGACAACCTCTTCCGCTATTTCGGGATAGGGTGTACACTTTTTGGCCTGCTGATGCTTGGGATTTTTCTTTACAGCGTCGTCTCAGAAGGTTTCTCCAGGCTGGACTGGCAGTTTTTCAACTCACTTCCGTCCCGTAAACCTGAAGATGCGGGGATACTCATCCCCCTCTTCGGCACGATGTGGGTGATGATTCTGACATCCATGATTGCTATCCCATTGGGCGTAGCCTCCGGGATTTATCTTGAAGAATATGGAAAGAAAAACAGACTTGCATCCGTGATCGAAATCAATATCACCAACTTAGCCGGAGTACCTTCTATTATATATGGTTTGTTGGCTCTTGAAATTTTTGTCCGGATACTGGGCCTGGGCAAAAGCCTTTTAGCCGGCAGTTTAACCCTTTCATTGCTCATCCTTCCGATCATCATTGTCTCGACTCGTGAAGCTTTAAAAGCTGTGCCTAAAACCATCCGTGAAGCGTCCTATGCTTTAGGGGCTACAAAGTGGCAGACAACATGGTTTCAAATCTTACCTGCTTCAGCAGGCGGAATTGTCACAGGGGTCATTCTGGCTATATCGAGAGCTATCGGAGAAACCGCGCCATTGATTGTCATCGGCGCTATGCTGTACATCACAACACTACCTTCCAGTCCGATGGATGATTTTTCGGTACTCCCTATACAGATTTTCAATTGGCTCTCCAGGCCGCAGAAAGGATTTATTGTTAATGCAACCGCAGCGATTATTGTTCTGCTGGCCATTACATTTATACTCAACGGAATCGCCATCTATTTACGTAACCGCTGGCAGAAAAAAGTAAAATGGTAAAAGATATATCGAAGGACAAATTAGTAGCTGACAAGGTAAACGTGTATTATGATGAAGCCCATGTCATCAAAGATGTGAGTCTGACCATTCAGCCTAACACGGTAACAGCTTTCATCGGTCCGTCAGGATGTGGAAAATCCACTTTTCTCCGCCTGGTCAACCGCATGAATGATTACATCGATGGTTTCCGCAAAACCGGTAACATACTCGTTGACGGCCAGGATATATATGATAAGAAAATCCGCGTAGAAGAGCTACGTAAGAATATCGGCATGGTCTTCCAGAAGCCTAATCCTTTTCCAAAATCGATTTACGAAAACGTGATCTATGGGCTCAGGATACAGGGTATCAATAATAAATCTAAACTGAATGAAACTGTTGAACGCTCGCTTCGTCGCGCAGCGATCTGGGATGAGGTCAAAGACAATCTTAACAAATCAGCACTCTCTCTTTCAGGAGGGCAACAGCAACGTATCTGCATTGCGCGCACATTGGCGGTTGAACCCTCTATCGTCCTGATGGACGAGCCGGCTTCTGCCCTTGATCCTATATCAACAGCAAAAATTGAAGAGCTGATACACGAACTAAAAAGCCAGTACACAATTATTATAGTCACCCATAACATGCAACAGGCCGCGCGCGTTAGTGATAAAGTGGCTTTTTTCTATATTGGCGAACTCATCGAATTTTCTGAAACCAAAGAGATATTCATCAATCCGAAAAAGGAACTCACCCAGAACTACATCACAGGCCGATTCGGATAACCTTTGTACCTTGCTATGGAACCCCTCCAGACAACCCTATCGTATCTAATGCACCTAAATCCGATACAATGACTCATTTAGAGGAAGAACTGGCCATGCTCAAATCCGAAATCACGGATATGTGGGTCATGGTTATCTCCCAACTACGGAAGACGCGCGAAGCGCTGCTTCAATTTGATAAAGACCTTGCACGCGAAGTCGTCGCAACTGAAAAGCGGGTTAATTCACGCGAACTCAAAGTAGATCGTGATTGTGAAAACATTTTCGCGTTATACAATCCTGTAGCCGTAGACCTTCGTACTGTTCTGGCCGTGCTCAAAATCAATAATAATCTTGAACGTTCCGGGGATATCGCCGAAGGTATCGCCAAGTATATCATTTTCGCTGACGAACCATTCGATAAAGAATTACTGGAGAAAACCCAAATCCTTCGGATGTATGATGAAACCAACAGCATCCTTGAAGACGTACTCAAAGCTTTTGAAACTGAAGACACCCGACTGGCGCGCAGTATATTCAAGCGGGATGAGCTCGTAGATGAAATTAATGTAAAAGCAAATGCCGTCATAGCAGATTTTATGCGGTCTCACCCTGAAAAAATTGAAGAGGGACTATACCTGATTTCCATGATCCGCAAACTGGAGCGGGTAGGTGATCATTGCAAAAACATTGCTGAAGAGATCATCTTTAATGTCGAAGCCAAAGTGCTGAAGCATAAGAGCAAGAAGAAAAAAG
>JBBRDL010000035.1:0-29816 GCA_038203965.1 Chitinophagales bacterium
AAAGGATTGAAAACCTGGAGGACCATTTGCACCATCTACTTTCAGAGAAAATTGAAGACCTAGTCGTATAGTCCGAAAAAGCACATGGGAGATTTCTTCAAGATATTATTTGCAAGCGAGATAAAAGCATTGTCTGGCAAATCATTCAGGACCATTTTTGCTTTGGTAGCAATACTGTTATTCACAGTCCTCGCCCTTGGCTTGGCTTATGGTACGCTAGACAACTTAAAGAAACGTATGGATAACCCATATACCAATTGGGTTGATGTTCCGATAACCAATTCTGTCAGCCCGAAAGTTGGGACTATACTAAATCACTTTAATGACAGGGCCAATCTAGACAGGTATAATCTGGAAGAAGTCAGTAGATATGATGTCTATTATGCCCAGTTTTTGCACCGAAATGAAACTGATACCTTTTATCTGCGGGGACGGTCAGTAGAGCTCAATGAAAAAATCCTTCAATCTGTTTTTAAAGATATTAAAGGAAATTTGATTATTGAACACATTTCCATGGATCAGATTCCATGCGGAGTTATTGTGACTATGGATTTTTTAAGGAACCTTGGATATGAGGGAGCAGAGGCATCGGTAATGAAGGTCTATATGCCTTACGAAGATGATGTTGTTCTGGTAGACATATTGGCCGTGGTAAAAGAGTTGCCTAGTCTATGCGACTTTCTTAGCAGTCCAATACTGCCAAATATGCGAAATCTGCCAACGTATGAGACTGGTTTTGTAGACGAGGAGAGGTCAAATATTATACCCATATTGGTAAAGGGAAAACTAACCAATCAAGAGATCAGCGCATGGGAGCAGTCATCTGTTTCATCTGGTCTGTCTCGCATTTCCGAGATTGGCCCTATTGAGATATTGAAAGACCAACCTGGAATGTTGTACAGATTTGTTTTCCCTTTGGAAGGTGAATTGTCAGAGCAAGTATTGAGATCATTAATTGGTAAATGTCCAGGCGGTAAAAAAGCAATGCCATACAAGGAGACGTTTTGCAATGATAAATTTTCCAGTGTCGAGGCGCCTGACCATTTTGCCTTTCAATTTAAGTCATTGGATGAGGTGCGTGAATTTAAGGATGGAATGTTAAAAGACTTTGATGTTACTGTTTCCATGCAACAGATTGAATCTGCAGAGAACTTCTCTTTGGTCAGTACGCTGACCCTCACCACTTCCTTTGTGTTGTTTGGGTTTGCTATGCTTAGTATAGGATTCTATATATCAAGCCTTGTCCAGGCACATCTCCAGAAAATTTCCACCAACCTGGGTACGATGAAAGCATTTGGGCTAGGCAATTCAATGTTGGTGATAGTATACATGGGCATCATCGGCATTTTCTGTATAGCCGCTTCAATGATGGCTATAGTCATCGCAGTGGGGATTCAGGAAACGATACGTCTGTTTTATCCCGGTATTTATCTTGATGTTTTTAACCCCAAGGTTATCGCAGCATTGATTATGATTCTTATGTTGTGTTTGTATTTAGCATACCGGAGCACACATTCAATACTGAAACACACCCCGGGTGATTTAATTTATCGGCGAAAAGATTGATTTATGCGAAAAGTTATATTTGGTTTTCTATTAGTAATTTGCCTTGTAGCAGCGTGTAGGGACCGTGAGAATGATCCTACACGGCAAGTTGAAGAGCCGACAAAAGATGTATCTGATTCAATTAGAAAGGGTTTAGAAAGAGAAAATACCGCTGCCAGAGAAACAGCGCCTGCTGCGTTGATTAAAAAAGCTGCTGAAATACAGGAAGAGAAAAAGGATTCAAGTCCATTCCGCCGTGAAGGGTGCTGTGATAATGAGGCGCCACCGGCCATGTGTTGTTGTGACGCCATTTTGATTTCTTATAAAGAAATATTGACCAACCCGGATAAAAAGTATGTAGCTGAAATCAGGTCGAAAGACCCTTTTCTAAATGACTGTTATAAGTTAATTCCTGATTTCAAGAAGCAGATTGATATATTGGAAATGGGGGAATGATTGTTCTGGTATTTAGGGATTGAATTTGATTATGATGAGATGAAGAGATTACTACATCAACTAATCTCTTACCCCCTCCCCACACCACGGACACACCACCCACATCTTCTCCATCTTACTAAAGCACTTTTTGCATATTCTCACTGGTTCCGCAGTCGTTTTGATAGGCTCGCCGGTTTTGACGGTGTAGATATCAGGTATTTCGGCCAGAAAGGCTGATTCATTCCCTTTTTCGGTAATGAGGTAAAGTTTTTCCTTTGCGCGGGTCAGGGCTACATAGAATAAACGTCGCTCTTCTTCCATCAGTAAGTCGTGGGCCACGGATTTGATCACCTGAAAGACCCGGTCTTCTGACCAGATATCCGGGAAACCACCAGAACCGCCTGTTAAACCAAGTATGAATACAACTTTGGCTTCAAGTCCTTTGGCGGCATGGATGGTTTTGGCAGAAACCCTGAGTCCTTTTTTATATAGTGTCTCAGACAATGAAGGTTTATTGGAATATTTCGCTGGCCGATACATGCTGGTGCGCCTATACAGGATTAAGATATCATCCCCATTGACGCCATCATCCAGCATTTGGTTGATTGTCTTAACACAGAAATCAACATTATCCTGCTCATCATTGCCGGCATACACCACAATCTTGTGCTCAGACCGGTTGATGGCTTTGATGTCTTTTTCAATTTTAAATTTATTGTGTTTGATCACCTCGTTACTGGCCCCAACGATGTGTTCAGTGCTCCGGTAGTTGTAATTAAGCTTGATCACTTCAGATTGAGGAAAGTGCTTTTCAAATTCAATGATATAACTCACATTAGAACCCCTGAAACCATATATGCTCTGCCAGTCATCACCTACGCAAAAGAGCTGAGTGGTCTCGGTCAGTAAATGTTGGATAAGATCTACCTGCAGGTTGTTTACATCCTGGAATTCATCGACTAGGATATACTTATACTTATTTTTAAACAGTTGAGCAATATCATCGTGATGCCTGAAGAGATCCATGCACTTGATGATCATGTCATTGAAATCCATGTAGGATTTGTTAGTGCAATACGCCGAGTAAGATTCAATTAATGGCAAAGCAAGTGCGTAAAACTCCCTGATTCGTTCGTGCGGATCGTTGGCAGCCTTTTCCCGGATAGTGGCCAGTGAAACATTCTCCACTTTGATCATGTCCATGACTTGATTGGCCATTCTGACAAATTCATGCACCTTATCCCGGATAGCTTTGAATTCTTCCTCGTAGTTTAGTTTGGTCTCCGTATTATAGTTGGCAGGTAATCGCCCTCTTAAAAGGTTTTCCAGTACATGACTGAAGTAAGCTGAATCCTTAGTGTCTTCCTCCCTTGTCTTGGCAAAATGAATACCTCCCTTACTGTACTGCCTCTCCTTATCCTCCATGGCATAGCTTAGATTGCTGACATGTTCGATATAAAGATTGGCAGCAGGTATGTGAAAGTCAGGATGAAATGGAAATTCCGCAACTTGCAGCAGGGGTTCGTATTCAAAAGGTATGTTGTGCCTATATAACCAATCAGCAATAAACTGTTCTGATTTGGATCTGACTTTTGTGTCGTTTAGTGAGGTGTAGATTTTCCCTTCCTGAGTCGCGTATGTATTCTTCTTGATGTGAATACGATCTACCAGATAATCCAGAATATACCGTTTGAGTTTGAGTAGGTACCCCGGATCTTCACATGATTCAATGATAAGCCTATGGAAAACCTCAAAAACTGTTTCGGAGGCAATGAATTTAGAGAACTCATCTTCTTCGCCCGACTTTTCCTCTCCTATGATTCGGAATCGATTGTCAAATTCTTTGGCTCCATGATTACGAAGCACTGAGTAGCAGAAGCTGTGGAATGTCCTAATGGTGAGGCCAGAGATCCATTTGTATTTCTTTCTGTATTCCTGCCGGATACTTTCTTTGTCTCCTGCATTTGTCTTTTTATCCAGGAGGACCTTTTCATATTGGCCGGACTTGTCTGCTGAAATGATCAGTCGGTCGATCATTTCATTGGCTGCATTTTTCGTAAACGTGATCGCCAGGATAGATGAAGGATTGACTCCCTTCTCTTCGATTAGATAGATGATCTTCTGAAGAAGGGTTTTCGTCTTCCCTGATCCCGCACCCGCCAGCACCAGCATTCGTTTGGTATCGCTAGTAACTGCTTTATGCTGCTCCTCATTTAAATCACTTAAATCGGTTTTTATTGGTTGAACCTGAGCCATAATAGCTTAATATTCAACAATCGTTCCTAAAAATGAACTGCGCTATGTCCCCGATATTTCACCATCTGTATCCAATTCCCACAACCACATTTACCGTCCCGAAACGCTGTGAATAAGAACTCTCCGTATACGTTCCCAGGCTGGTACTCGTCCGGACATTGATAAATTCCGGGTTAGAACCCAGGTAGTCGAGATTGAGTAGCAGTGCCAGATGATTGCCGATACCAAATTTGAAACCGGCACGGACTAGGTAGGCAAATGCACTAGCGGAAGCACTATTCAATTTTACCCACACGGAGTTTCCGGCAGCACTACAGGTTAGGCTCTTTAATTTGGCACTAATATTACATTTAAAAGTTGTAAATATTACAAATAAAAGTAAATATGTAATTAAAAAGTGTAATTTTGGGCTTCAAAAACCGTTTTAATTTTGACCCCTCAAACCAAAATTTAGGCATACTTGGGCCAACTGAAGGCAAAATTGCCTGTTTTTGGGATAGTCTTCAGGAACCGCGAGAAAAACCTTAATGCTCTTGCTGAACTGGACATCACACCAGCGCAAAGAGAGGAATATATAATGGGGCTTACTCCTGAGGATTATTGTTCAGGACCAAACAAAGACAAAGATGTCCCTGGTCGTCCGGATTACTACGAATTTGGAATAACAATCAATGGTAAAGAAGTATACATCAAGCAAAGCATGGGTTTACCGAACAAAGCTATCGATTGCATCTCCTTTCATCCGGCCGAATGGCCCTTGAACTATCCACTCAAACCAACCACTTCATGAAGCATAAAGTTGAATGCCCCTATTGTGACGGAATCGCCTACCTCAAGTATGAGGACAAGGAGATCATCTACAAGAAAGAGCCATTTCCGATAAAAGCGCATTTCTACCAGTGTGAAAAATGCCGGGAGGAATTTACAACCACCGAAACAGATACCCTGACCATGGTGCAGGTGCATAATCTGTATAGGGAAAAGCACGGGATTCCGTTTCCGGATGAGATCGCCTCGATCCGTGAGACCTATGGGCTTTCGGCTGCGGCGATGAGTGACGTGTTGGGATTAGGGGTAAACGGTTTTAACATATATGAGCGAGGGGACATGCCTACAACGGCTATGGGCAATCTGATTTTGTCTGCTGCCAATCCATGGGTCTTTAAGAACATGCTGATCAATGCCAGGAATACGATGAGCGAAAATATTTTCAATCGCACGATGACCAGGGTTGAAGCGCAAATAGAGCGAAAATCAAATCCGCTTCCTTTTTATACTAAGATAGACATTCAAACTAAGCCATCTGCATTGACCGGGTATAGAGTCCCAAATATTGAAAAAGTCAAAACGCTTTTTACCACCTTTATTTCCCGCTGCAATCCAGTCTTGAACGATCGGTTGAAGATCAACAAGCTGATGTTCTATGCCGACTTCCTCCACTTTAGGCAAACCGGATTTTCCATTAGTGGGTTGTCCTACAGGGCTATCAACTTTGGACCAGTGCCAACCTGTTATAATAATATATTTGCCTTATTGGAAAATGAAGGGGTCATTTTTGCGGATTGGCAACAAGTCAATGATGCCATTGCACGAGAGATATTCTTTGCTAGCCAGCATTCAAACTCAGATACGCTTGATGCCACAGAGATGGCAGTTGTGGATAAGCTCTGCATTAGATTTGCTGAGAGTTCATCCTGGGATTTGGTAGAATTGAGTCACAAGGAGGATGGTTGGAAAGCGTTGAAAGAGCGCAAGGAGATAATCAGTTATCAGGAGTATGCGTTTGGGTTAAGGGGTGTGTGAATTTAAATTTTCTGCTGTTATTCCTGGCCTACATAAAGGTAATAGCGATCGCGAATGTGAGAGTGGTAGTATTGACCTGCTGAATTGGCATTTTTAAATCCTTCCCAAACTTCCAAAGGCATACCTTGAAAAAGGTATTGCTTTTTATCTGTCTTTAGGAGGAAATATCCCTTTAAGCCATCACAGCTGAAATATGAAGCGCCTCTGATCCATGAACTATTTTCTGTACTGATGTCTTCCCTGATTTTGAAAGTAGCTCCTTCAACAGCTGCCTTTGCCTCATCATAAGTCATAAACTCACCCGGCAGATTATTGCAAGTATTTCGGCTCTGATGTTGTGGGCTTTGTACATCATCCTTAGCGACTGATTCTCGGCAGGACAAACAGGATAATAGTATCAGGCCTATGAGTACTGCAGACCGAAGTAGATGGGTAGAAACTTTTTCCATATAATTTAGAAGTATTGTGATAATAGTCCTGTTAGAAAAGAATGTACGCTGTGTTTAAACCTGGAAAAGTCGCTGGAATTAAACTTTTAATCCAATCAAGCTCGACCATGTACTTTCCTATATTGAATTATTACTTTCCACTTGGCCGTATTACCAGCATATCTACCATTGCGTTCTTTAATGACGACTTCAAGATTCTTGGTGTAGAGCTTATTCCATTCCAGTGTGCCTGGATCAATGCCTAATGTTACTGCACCATAATCAATATACTTTTCGTTGGTTTCGGACACGATTAAACGGACTTTGGAGAGTTCGGACACAGGGAAAAAGTTGACCTTGAATATGCTGTAATATTCGTCGTTGAGTTCAAAAGCATATGACCATTCATTGCCAACATGGTCGTTGTAGACAAGCTGGGGTTTGTCGCATGTGATTTCGAGGAATTGCGCCTTGACGGAGGGGGCTAAGAAAAACCAAAAGGAAAGGAAAGCTAGAAGAGAAAAGCGAGATGGATGGTAGAAGAGAAATTTCGCTTTATTCTGTTTCGCCCATCTGCAATGTTGGAAGGCATCATCGTCAATGCGATCGCGGGCGATTTGTTCGGGATTTTGGTTTGGTGACAAGGTGTCTTGAGTAATTGGGGAGTTAAGATAGATAGAAATGGCGGTAAGACAACAAGGCTGAAAACTTAACGCTGATTCTTGGAAATGATCCTAAATCTGATGAAATCTAAATTTTAAATGACTAATATTAAAAGCATTATATATAATTGGTGTATAATAGATAGAGGTAGGATTGATATCTCTTAGTGGTGATACTTCTGATTTTCAGTTACATTTGGACACAGAATATTGAAATTTGCTTCTTTAGTTTTGGGTTTTTTCTTTCTGGCCACATTGAAATAGGCTGTCAAAAATTGAATAAGTTAATCAACAATCTATGGACAGAGAGGAGTTTACACCAAATGAATTGCAGGAGGCCACGAGAATTGAGGGTATTTTTTTCCGGATCGAGAATGCCACAGCTAGCGACCTGGAAAAAATAGTCAATGAGCTACACAGGAATCAACCTTTTTTAATGTCCATGATGGCAGGATATAGTCAGGACGTTCCGATGCCAGTTTTTAATGATCTGGTGCTCATTTCTGCAGGTATATGGGAGTACTTCAAGGAACTACCAAATATCCGCCAGGTGCCACTCACTTTAAAAGCTTATCAGGAAGTGGAACGTCGAAATGTAATGGCACTTGTAAAGGCTAGTCAGGAGAAGCAAGCAGCAAATACTTCTTCGGTGCGAGGGGAAATATTTTTCATGCGATCAAAAATACTTTTTGCTGCCATCATTCATAGGGTTGGTAACTCAGTTGCTATAAAGGGATTGGATAATGAGACCCGAGCCATTATATTGTTGGGCTTGAGTAATGTAATTGAGGCATTGGATGGTGTGGTTAAGAATAGCAGTCGGGATAACAAATAAATGTAAATCCTTCGTTTTATTTTCTACCCACATCGACCCACTTGCATACGCTTTGACTATTTCAGTAATTTGACAATCCTTCCCTCTTCCCTGGCGATCTTGTATTGATCCCGCAAGTTTTTACGAATGCCCGGTCCGAAATGCACCGCATAAGGCTGCAGGAAACCATCATACACGATACGGCTTTGAAACGGGACGATAGATGCTTCAACGATGCATGGGAGTCCATCATCAATCAGTGTTGAGAAAGGATCACTCAAATCATGTACTATATAAAAGATTTCCTGTGGCCCAATAAAAACAGCCCCATGCGTGAGTAATTTGTAAATAATAAATTTGCCGGTAACCCTCTTCGAAAGACCTGCAAGTATATGTAACTCTTCTACGGAAAGGCGTGCACCGAATTTGGATATATATTGACGTATAATGTCTTTGTCTTGTATTAGTTTCTGACGGCATTCAAATTTTTCTGTGAAGTCAAGTTTCTTCACAAAACTCCGATAAGTCGTTTTTGAACTTATGATGCCATGTTGCCGCCCTGTATAATGAAGCAATGGCAGATAAGTATCCATAAACAGATCGTAATCAAGTGCAGATAAAGGCATTGGAGAGGGTTATTCTTTTTGATGAAGATGTGATCTCAACCAATCCATTGCCCCTGGAATTTTACGCCAGATATGGTGAGCAGTATAGGCGAATAATGAGGCCTCCCGCTCATCACCTGGGCTGTAGACATCCGGGAGTTGATGTGGAGAAGCAGAAGCCAATAGCTTAGCCGGGATGAATTGGTTTCTGTGCATGGCTTTCTTCAACCGCAATTCCGCCCGCGGTGAAGCACCTTCGTTTTTGAAAGCAAAAAGTGCCCGTGTATAGAGTGGAAATGCTAAGGAATCTCCTTTAAACATTTTGGAATATTTTCTAAATTTATTATCCTTGTTATATTCTAGTAGAATCAACAACAGAATATCACGAATACCTTGGTTGTCACCTGTGTTGAGCTCGATTAATTCTTCGAAGATACGTATAGCGCCCAAAGGCTGGCTGGCTCCATAAAGAAACATACCATAATGTTCCAGACATAAAAGAAAAGGTCGCGTTTCAGGTTTAGCCCAAAAGTGACCTTTATGCAGGTTCAGAAAATCGCCTCCATAGATCCGGCGGCCGATGCTGATCCCTTTCTCAAGATGTTTTTTGGCTTTACCAGGCAGGTTTTCAGCTTCTGCCAGGTATAGATACGCCTCGATACATTCCGGATAGAGGGTCAGCGCTTGTTGCACTTTTATTTTTCCTTTTTGAGGTGGAAGTTCATACGCCTCATTGACCAGATCCTGGGCTTTGTGTCTGTTGGTTTTTGAGTCTTCAGGAAAATGGGGGATTGGTTTCCCCATAAGGCTATTCATAAATGCTTCGAGCTCTTCAATTGTTTGAAAACGTTGCGCATCGAGCAATCTGTGAAGATCGGTTGTGGGGCTTGATTTCTTCTTGTGAGGCATGATCGATTACGTCAATGACATAAACAAATATACAAAGGAACAATAATACTTTTATGACGTGAATAATTCTGTTAGGACTCGTCCCGGCTTATTTCCTAAAAATGTTCGTGGCGAATTGAAGGAAGACAAAACAATCTGACCACAGACTCCCTATCTTTCCCCCCATGAAAATTCCCTTAAACAATTTCGAGCAACTCATTGACCCCACGATCCTCAAGCGAGGCCTGACCTACTTTAAAAAAGGACATGTACTGCAGGAAGGAGAAGGCAGTGCCGGCGAACTATTCTTTATCGTTCAGGGCACAGCGGATTATGAGGTTTCACTTGTTGTCAATCGGGAAGTCATCGAAGATTATACCTGTGATTGTCCTTATACAGATGGCCCTGTCTGTAAACATATCGTCGCTGTCATTTTTTATCTCACACAGGATGCGCTCCAGCTGAATGAATCAAACGACCTTCCAAAAATTCAAAAACGAAAACGCGGAAGACCAAAAGCCGTGAAGCAAACGATGCCTGATGTGCATCCTGAGAAAGAAGTAAAGGATATACAGCAGCAGCTCTATCAACCGGAAACACGAAAGAGACGCCATACTTCTGCTTCTACTAAATCCAGGAAGGTATCAACGAAAGTGCAGATAGAAGATATCATTCAACGACTGACACCGGAGGAAATGAAGCATTTCATTATGTATCATGTGTCAGAGAATAAAGCCCAACAGGCGGACTTTCTGGCGATGTTTGCTGCAAAAAACGAGCATGAATCTATTGAAACATACAGAAGCCAGATCAAAGCCATTCTCTCCGCTGCCAAAGACCGGCATGGATTTGTAGATTACCGAAAGGCGGCAAAAGTAGGCAACAACGTATTTGTCATTGCTTACAGAAGTCTTACACATGCAGAAAACGGCAATTACCGCAGTGCTATGTATATCAGCATGGCGGTATTGGAGGAAATGACGAAAGCAATGGAGTATGTGGATGATAGCAGCGGTGATGTGGGCAGTAATTTGGATTTGGCTTTTGGTGTGTTGTCTACGCTCAGTAAAAAGGCATTATCTTCTGAGTTGCGACAACTTTTATTTGATTATGCTGTGGATATATACCAGTGTGAAGTGTATGAGGGTTGGGACTGGCATTTGGGAATGATAGAGATCGCTCTAAATCTTGCTCGTACTGAAGCTGAGGAGGCTTTGCTTCTCGATCTACTCCATCAACCCGGCCACAGTGAATATGATGCGGAAAGTAGACAACACCTCATTTATTCGATACTGCTGAAAAGAAAAGACAAAACAGATGCACAAAAATTCCTGGATCAACATTTAAGCAACCCTGATTTGAGACAAATCGCGTTGCAAAACGCATTTACACTCACCGATTTTGAGCGCGTCAGGCAACTGGCCACTACGGCTATTGAAGCGGATAGAAAATCTAAACCGGGTCTCCTTTCAGATTGGTATGACTGGCTGATCAAAACAGCCGAAGCTGAAGGTGATTTGGAAGAGGTCATCAAATATGCCAAAATCCAATTGCTTGATCATGGTCGCCATAAAGAACCCTACTTTCAGATCATCAGGAAGCATACGCCTTCGGGTGAATGGAAAACTACCATTCGAAAGTTATTAGAAGAGATGTCCAACTCACGCGACTGGGGGACGCGTGAATTAATACCCAAGGTGCTGGAGGAAGAACAAGATTGGAACAACCTCTTTGCTTATCTTCAGCAAGAAGCCAAGGCACGTGGTTACCATTTCGAAAGATTAGCACACTATGGAAAACACCTGGTGGACACGCACAAGGTTGAAATCGGCGAATTATTACAAATAGCGCTCGTGACATCCGGCCATGCGGCTTCCAAACGCCGGGATTATGTCGATCTGACAAAAGATTTGCGAACAATGAAGAAAATGGGCTATGGGGAGATCGTCAAGGAAATCGTCGATAAGTTGATGGCCATGTACAAACATCGACCGGCCATGATGGAAGAACTGCGCAAATTGTAAATAGCATGTTGCGGTATCATCTCGTTGAGCCTGAATAGCAGCATGAAGGTGATTCTGTAATTCCTGGAAATCTGTCCTGCTAGTTCAGATTATTGGGCTCAGCATGAGCAAGAGGAATTACTAAAGGATTATTTCCTCTACACCCTCTTGCATCCAATCTCTTTTCCCCCTAACTTCCCTACGAAAACAAATTACTTCGGTTACTAACCGTAACCGAAACGTCACTTTTTAAACCAGTTGAACCATGGGTCTTTCCATTTATTATTGCGGCCAAATCCGGGATATGCGCCTCCTTCCGGCACTCACCGAGGAAGTAAAAGATATTTGTGATGATTTGTATTGGGTGTCCGGCGATCTCCGTCCACAACCCGAGCTTCCATTACAAGGATTTCAATTCCATCCTCCGGGCAGCGAGCCTCTATGGCTTACATTTCGGGAGGATGGCGTGTTGGCAGATCCTGTTTATTATATTTTTAAAGACGATACTTTTTCACCACCTGATCCAGAGGATGAATATTGGCTTTCCAGCGTGACACAATTTGCCGGAATGGATGCCCATATAGCATTAATGAAACTTGTAAAGTATCTGAGCCTTAAATATTTTGTGGACTTTGAGTTGATCGATGAAAGCGAGTATTGGGAAACGGGTAACGCCAGTATTTGTAAATACCATTTTGACGAATTCGAAAAGGCAATGGATGAAATGGCGGCAAAGCTCAGCAAACTTGATGGACAGTATGAGCTCGGAGGAGACTGAGTCCAGAAGCGCTTAGATGAACTGCTGCATACATGTGGATTTGAGGTGATTTTAAGGACTTTGGAGTGATTTGTTTTTATTTAAAATTCAATACGTCATTAAAGTTCATCTATGCCTGAACAATACATGTGATTTTCTGGGGCGGATATTTATGTATTCATATCACCACTTAAGGAGGACTGCTGAGCAGCGTCAAATCCTACCCTTAGCCTTTGGCTACCGAAGCCTTGACGAAGGTCTTAACTAACCTCCCGACTCATCCTACCAGATGATGGGATCATCACTGCGCGATGAACTGCCCACCGCATACTGTCCACTGCGTACTGTATACTGTATGCAGTTACTGTATACTGCCTACTCACCCCTTTCTCCTCACCTCCAACCGATACGCCCCCTCCTTCAACTCATTCGACCCCACGACGCCAATAATCACTTGGTATGGATTGGCCAGCGCAAGAATGTCACGGACATGACGCGTATGATCCTGTGTTTTCCCTTTCACTTTGTAGTCCCATTTATGATCCGCTTCACAACGAATACACTGACTCAGCGTAGGCACTGTATTGCTCGCGGAGACGGTACCAACTTCATAGGCATAGAGGCTGAAGTTGGCATTTTTGTCTGCAGGGATAAGGTCGATCTCGAGCTCCGTGTATGCAGGAATATCCAGAGCGTATAGCACATGCTTGCCGGTAAATTTAGCTGCCTGCGTGGCGGGGAAACAAGCTACTGCACTGTTCCACGCCCAGGAGAGATCTGGCATGTCGATACCTTCGGAAAGGTTGCCTTCTGAGGTGATGACGCCTTCAGGACTGAGCTCTATCCATCGGATATTGGACTACTGGCTATGGACTACAACACAGCAACACAAAACGCAGATGATAATCAGGAGGGAGTTTTTCATATGGAAAAGATAAACAAATTATTTTTGAAGAGTAATGTCGTTTCATGGAGACGGCCTGCGTTGACTTGTATTTTCGCAAATTAAAATTTGCAGACGCACAAGCGTAAGAGTCGAATTGTGAGTTGTGAATTATGAATCTTGCTTATGGGAGGGAGTTGCAGTAGGTGAGAAATCGATAAATCGCAGATTTGAGATTTCGATGGGGCATAAGTTCGATAAGTTAAAATCTACGGCGGTTCCCACTGTGTGCCTTCGCCTTTTGCCCCTGCGAAATTGCTTGAAGGCAATTTCTGTCCCCTGTGTGCTGCGCAACCCCGGGGTTAATACATTTGACCCCGGGGTTTTCGGAACTATGTTGCTGTAAGCAACGAGGTGGAGAAACACAGGCGATGTGCTGAGGGTAGCCGAAGTATTCTCTGAGCTACGATCTGCGGTTCGCCTTTTATTTTCGCGCAGAGCCGAAGTTAATTTTCCAATGCCCCTTGCCCCCTACCACCTGCTCCCTGCCCTTAGTCTTCACTTTTTTCTTATTTTCGCCCCACTGATGAATGCAACAATACTCCATATTATTATTACCTAGAAGAATCCTGTAATCTGAGCTCATACAAGCCCCGTCAGATTACAGTCGGGGCTTTTTTAGTATAAAGACGTTATCCAGACATGAAACTCTATCCGGAATATAAAGGCCTCAATCTCCCCGGCATCGACCAGGAAATGCTCCAATGGTGGGAAGAACATAAAATTTTTGACAAGAGTGTCAACCAACGCCCTGAAGACAAACGATGGGTGTTCTATGAAGGCCCTCCCAGCGCCAATGGCATGCCCGGCATACACCACGTCATGGCCAGGGCAATCAAAGACCTCTTTTGCAGATATCATACCCTCAAAGGATACCGCGTAGAGCGCAAAGGCGGATGGGATACGCATGGCCTTCCGATCGAACTAAGCGTAGAGAAGGAACTCGGCATCACTAAAGATGATATCGGAAAATCGATCTCCATCGAGGACTACAATACCAAGTGCCGTGAAACGGTCATGCGTTATAAGGCGGAATGGGACGACATTACACGCAAGATGGGGTATTGGGTAGATCTGCACAACCCGTATATCACGTATGAAAATGACTACATCGAATCTGTATGGTTTCTGCTTGGGAAGTTGTATGACAAAGGACTGCTCTATAAAGGTTATACCATCCAGCCATATTCTCCGGCGGCAGGAACCGGTCTGAGTTCGCACGAACTCAATATGCCCGGTGCTTACAAAGAGGTCAAGGACACGACGGTAGTTGCGTTGTTTAAGGTGATTAATAATGATCAGTCATCCTTTTTGTTTGATGATCCAAATGAAGATGTACGCATTGCTGCATGGACCACCACGCCATGGACACTTCCATCCAATACAGCGCTGAGTGTAGGTCCTGATATCAGTTATGTAAAAATCAAAGCGTCAAATCCATACACGCATACACCGGTCAGTGTCGTGCTTGCCGAAGCCTTGGTTCCAGCATGGTTTGGTGGAAAAAATCAATCATCGGTGGAAGGGCAGTCTGCCGCTTTCAAAGGAAACCAGCTTAAAGGTATCCGCTATGAACCGCTACTTGATTTTGGCAACGAGATTGAACCGTTGCTTGGCGGCACAGATGCGTACCTGGTGTTGACAGGAGATCATGTCACTACCTCAGATGGCACAGGCATCGTACATACGGCCCCTTCATTTGGTGCGGATGACCAACGTGTGGCCAAAGCAAATGGTGTAGGGACCCTCACCCTTGTAGATCAGACCGGAAAATTTAAAGAAAATGTAGGTCCGTATTCTGGCAGATATGTCAAGGACTATAAAGATGAGCCCGGTTATGTTGCCGTAGACATTGATATTGCAGTGCAGCTTAAAACGGAAGGTAAAGCACTCAATGTGCAAAAGTATGAGCACAACTATCCGCATTGCTGGCGCACAGACAAACCTGTCCTGTATTACCCGATGGATAGCTGGTTTATCAAATCAACGGCTTGCAAAGAGAGGATGATTGAACTGAACAAGACGATCAACTGGAAGCCGGCACATACAGGAGAAAAGCGGTTTGGCAACTGGCTCGAAAATCTTCAGGACTGGAATCTATCCAGGTCAAGATTCTGGGGCATACCGCTGCCTATATGGAGAACGGAAGACGGCAGCGAAGAAAAATGTATTGGTTCGATAGCTGACCTGGCTAAGGAAATGGATGCCGCAAACGTTGCTTTAAAACTGGACCAAAAGGTCCCTGGCGATTTGCATAGGCCGTTTATAGATGAAGTCATTTTGGTTTCATCAAATGGCCTTCCAATGAAACGCGAGACGGACCTCATTGATGTATGGTTTGACAGCGGGGCTATGCCGTATGCCCAGTGGCATTATCCATTTGAGAATGAAGAAAAATTCAAACAAAACTTTCCTGCAGATTTTATTGCTGAAGGCGTAGACCAGACAAGAGGTTGGTTTTTTACATTACATGCGATAGCCACCATGGCGTTTGATTCTATTGCGTTTAAGAATGTGGTGTCAAATGGTCTCGTACTTGACAAGAACGGGCAGAAAATGTCCAAGCGTCTAGGCAATGCAGCAGATCCATTTGAAACCATTCAAAAATACGGGGCCGATGCCACGCGGTGGTATATGCTATCGAATGCTCAACCCTGGGATAATCTGAAGTTTGACGAAGAGGGCATCGTAGAGAGCACCCGTAAGTTGTTTAGTACCTTATATAATACCTATTCCTTTTTTGCGCTCTACGCTAATCTTGATGACTGGAATGCAGATGATGCCGGTGTCATGCCTGTGGCACAAAGACCTGAAATCGATCGTTGGATATTGTCCAGATTGCATTCCCTCATAGATGCCTATCAGGCAGACATGGATGATTTTGATGTGACGGCTGCATGCCGGCGTATTGAAATATTCGTCAATGATCATCTTTCAAACTGGTATGTGCGCCTCAACAGGAGGCGGTTCTGGAAGGGTGAGTTGTCAGATGATAAACGTGCTGCCTATGCCACACTACATGAATGTTTAGTAGTGGTGTCACAGATGATTTCTCCGGTAGCCCCATTCTTTAGTGACTGGTTATATAGAAGTCTTACAGCTTATTCGGGCAATCATCCGGAGAGTGTTCACTTAACCGATCTTCCGACACCATCGCATGATCTTTTAGATGAAGCGTTGCTGCGTCGTATGGATTATGCACAGCATATTAGTTCATTGATCTTATCCATCAGGAAAAAAGAAAAACTCAGAGTGCGCCTTCCCTTGCGTAGGATCTTGCTGCCTGTCATCGATGAGCGTTTTCAATCTGATGTGGATCAGGTGAAGGAATTGATTCTTTCAGAGGTCAATGTCAAGGAGATCGAATATATCACCGATACTGCCGGTATGGTGAGTAAGAGAGCAAAAGCTAATTTTAAATCCCTTGGTAAGCGACTGGGGAAGGATATGAAGGCGGCAGCTGATATCATCCAGGCACTTGATCAGGAAGCAATATTATCCTTTGAGCGCGGAGATGAACTAAAGATTACAGTGGAAGGGCAGGAATATATCCTGGAGCGAGAAGATGTCGAAGTGATCTCTGAAGATATTCCGGGATGGCAGGTTGCTTTTGAAGATGGTATCACGGTTGCACTTGATGTTAAACTGGATGACGAACTCATCGCAGAAGGTACTGCACGAGAATTGGTCAATCGGATCCAGAATCTAAGGAAGAGCAGTGGGTTGAATGTGACGGATCGGATTCGGATAAAGGTTGAAGGACTGGATGGAATTGAGACTGCAATTAAAAATTTCGGTGACTACATAAAGACCGAAACGTTAGCTGATTCGTTAGAGATAGGATTAGTAGCGACTAAGGTGGAATGGTTGGATGGGGAGGAGATAGGGATTTCAATTGAAGGTTAATTTCCCTTTTTCTCTGTGTGCTCCGTGCGCAATATTTTACCTTTAATTCCTGGAGGATCAATTGACGAATCGGGCAATTAGTTATTGTGATCACTTCAATGAAATGATTTCGCACGGAGAGCACGGAGTACACGGAGGTGCGATCGACAAATCAGCCTAATGTCTATTTTCATTTTCCCTGTATGTTTCCCTTTTTCTCCGTGCACTCTGTGTGCTCCGTGCGCAATATTTTACCTTTAATTCCTGGAGGATCAATTGACGAATCGGGCAATAAAAGAACCTGAAGTATTTTGGCGAAGCGCTTCAACCCCTATGGCTGTATTGCTCGCCCCTGTATTGTTGGAGCGCATTGCATTTTGACCTATAGCGGTATTAGTTCCACCAGTCTGGTTTTGAGACAATGCTCCAGTTCCTAACGCAGTGTTGGCCCCGCCTTCAGTATTCATCAATAAAGCTTCATGCCCAATAGCTGTGTTATCATTTCCGATTGAAAGTCACTTGGGGCTTTGAATTTTAATAAAGCTTTAGAAAAGGTAACATAAAGTTCATTCTTGTATGCTTTGATATCATGTGAAAGATGTTGGATGCGTTGGCCTTTATACATAAATTCATGATGGAAAGTATCGCACTGCAAGGACTCCGGATCATACCTGCTGATGAAATTGCCCCATAAGCTTCCCCATAGCCTTCCATTTTCATCCTGATATTTTGTCGTTCCAAAACAAGGGTAAGAGGTGAATACTTTAGTTGTTTTATGAAAAGTTACAAGTCCATAGGATGGATAGACAGCCTTGTCATGAACATATCCCAGCACAGATAGCCAAAGTAAGGATGAATCTTTTTTGTGATCATGACCGAAAAACTGGAAAGTATGGCCATCCTATTTATAGAGTCCATCGATCGTCGCAAAGTACATGAAGCCGGTAGTATCCTGCGTCATCGCATTGATCGTAGAGGATATACCCTCTTCAGGACCCAGTCGAGTTAAACGGGGTGAACGCCATTGTGCATGAAGTATATCGATCTGCTGGAGTACGAAAAAAAGCAGCAGGGTGATGAATAGTCCGATTCGCATTGATACTAATCTACACAAGATTATACCAATGTGAATAAAAAACAGTGCTTTATGCTGGCGATTGAGTAAACTGTCTCTCTGGTGTGTGAACGGTTTTAAAAAGGGTATAAATAAGAAACCCTTCGAGATTTAGTGCGAAGTTTTTCTTTGTCATCGATGAGAAGGATTTTTTTCAAGGGCCGGGTTGGATATGGTGGGGTAGAGGTACGAGAGGTTGGGTATAAAGAAAGTAGATAGGCTAAGGTGAAGGCTGATTGAGGCCAAGACGAAAACCGAATAAACATATCAGCCGCTAATTTCCGCCAATTCACGCTAATTTATTTCAGAATTTCAGCATATTACCAGATCACTCAATCACCACATCACCGTATCCCGCTCACCGCATCCCACATCCCGCGCAATGATCACAGATCACCGATCACCGATCACATGATCACATGATCAATGATCACCGATCACCCAGGGATATCATCCCCAACACTGACACTCATATCTATCTCTCCAAACTTGTCAGGACCACCCGACAATATTTCGTCAGAAGCATGCTTGGCATATTTTAAAAAATTGCGATGGAATGCCTGAGCCAGAATGATAGCTTTCTCTTTATAGGCTTCCTGGTCATCCCAGGTCTGCACAGGGTTGAGGATATTCTGGTCACTGATACCCGGACATGACATAGGCATTGCCAGATTGAAGACTTCATGTGTTTTGAAACGCACGTGGTTGAGATTGCCTTCAAGCGCTGCGGTAATCATCGCTCTTGTATTTGATAACCGAATTCGTGCCCCGACACCATAAGGGCCTCCGGACCATCCGGTATTCACCAGCCATATATTCACTTTATGGCGACGCATCAGGTCACCAAGCATAGCTGCATAGGAAGTAGGGTGGAGCGGAAGAAATGGCGCACCAAAACAAGCGGAAAAAGTGGCCTGCGGCTCAGTCACACCAGCTTCTGTTCCTGCCACTTTTGCTGTGTAACCGGAAATAAAATGATACATGGCTTGCGCAGGAGTCAGTTTGCTGATCGGAGGTAATACGCCAAATGCATCTGCAGTCAAAAAGAAGATATTCCTTGGATGCCCTGCCAAAGAATCAGGCATCATATTTTGAATATGATACAATGGGTAGGATACGCGGGTATTTTCAGTAACAGATATATTCACATAGTCCACAGTGCGTGTACCCGGATAAAAACGAATATTTTCAAGCAACGCTCCATGCCTTATAGCTCTGAATATATCTGGCTCTTTTTCTTCAGTGAGATCAACACATTTGGCATAACATCCGCCTTCAAAATTAAAGACACCCTCCTCAGACCATCCATGTTCGTCATCCCCTATGAGGGAACGCTGAGGATCGGCACTCAATGTAGTTTTTCCCGTTCCTGATAATCCAAAGAAAACCGCAGTATCGCCCTGCTTGCCAACATTTGCTGAACAATGCATCGACAGGATTTTATCCTCATGAGGCAGCAGGAAGTTTAACACACTGAAGATTCCTTTCTTTATCTCTCCTGTATACCCGGTGCCTCCTATCAGGATGGCACGATCTGTAAAATTGATGATCGCAAAGTTTGCCTGACGCGTTCCATGACGGGTAGGATCTGCCAGAAAACCAGGTGCACAGACGACAGTCCACTCCGGGGCAAAATTTGGCACCTCTTCCCCATGTAAACGGAGAAACATATTATTAGCGAATAAAGCGCTCCATGGATACTCAGCCAATACCCTAACGTTAAGTCTGTAATTGTCATCCGCACAGACATAACCGTCATGGATATACGTATCCCGCTGGCGCACATAGTCAAGGATTTCCTTTTTTACCAGGTCATACTTTTCCTGCTCAAATGGCTTATTGACCACCCCCCAGTCCACAGACCCATCGGTGATAGCATCCCTGACGATAAACCTGTCCTTGGGAGACCTTCCGGTAAATTTCCCTGTATCAATGCACAATGCGCCTGTATCTGCCAATATCCCTTGTCGCTTGAGGATAGTATCCTCTATAAGTTCCGCAGGGGTCTTCATGTAATGAACCTTCGCCGGATCCAGCGACAGGTGTTCGAGGAACTGATTTAGTTGTTTACTCATGTTATATTTTATTGCCAGGACAAAGATAAAAAAGCATAGGGCATAGTGCATAGTTCAGGCTACAGTCAGTAGTTTTCAGTCAACATTCAACAGTCAAGTCAACAGTCAACTGCACGCTGAGCACAGACTTACGGGTAACTCATCCCCGCCCCCTCTCTTATTAATGTATAGGCATTGGAAACAGTATTTTTTGGGAGAGAGGGGAGCGTTGGATAGTCTTGTAACGCATGGTCGTGAAAGGAAAAATGTTTTTTTGAATCATGATACAGTATGAATATTTACTGCATATTGCTCAGGGCTGTCAACTGCTGACTGCTCCCCGCCCTTTCATTTGCGAGGCAAATGAACAGCAAACATTGTCCCTTCCCCGATTTTCGAATGCTTCACGAAAATTTTTCCTTTGTGGTAATTTTCAATAATCCGTTTAGCCAAGCTTAGCCCTAAGCCCCAGCCCCTCGTCTTGGTTGTAAACCCGGGTTCAAATACCACCTTAAGTTTGGAAGGATGTATGCCCTTTCCGGTATCTGATATTTCTATTTCTACGTGATCGTGATGTGTACGTAAGCTCCATTCAATAGTGCCTGTCCCTTCCTCCATAGCGTCAAGCGCATTGCGCATTATATTTTCAATGACCCAATTGAATAATGGAGGATTAATACCCACCAAAAGTGGTGGTGTATCTATCGATGGTTCTATAAAAATAATCTTGCGGGATGCACGTCTTCGTATATATGTAGTAATCTCCCGCATCTGCGCATAGATATCGACAGGGGTAAGAGCAGGTGCAGATCCTATTTTGCTGAAGCGGTCAGCGATCAGGTCAAGCCTGTCCACATCATTTTGCATTTCATTCAATACCTCCAGTTGCATAGCTTTCAATGCATCCAATTCAGTGGTGCCTTCTGGAAATGAATCCTTTAAATGTTCTATCCAACCAATGATAGCACTGATCGGTGTACCTAACTGATGAGCGGTTTCTTTAGCCATACCGACCCACACCCTGTTCTGTTCAGCACGACGCGCATTGTTGACGCTGATGTACCCGATCGATACAAACGCACCAAGTAGGAGTAATTGAATAAAAGGAAAATAGGTAAGTAACTCATGCAGCCGGGAATTCTGATAATAAATATATTCCCTTGCAGATTCATCTGAGATGCTGATTGGTTCAGGTCCTTTTAATTTTAATTGTGTCACCCTCTCTGTCAGAAAAACCATGTTGGTGTCCAGATCAAGCCCGAAATTTTTTCCAAAGAGGACCTCTCCGGCTTCAGTGGCCACAATGATGGGAATATCTTTATTGGATTCAAAAATGCTGAGTTGCAAGGTCACATCTGCATCAATGTCCGCATCCTCAAGGGTCTGATAAGCATTGAATAATAATAGTGCCTTATTTCGCTCTCCTTCACGGAGGCGCTCAGCCAAGTAGGTGGTATAGAGCAGCGAAATTAAAAGAATGATGATGCCCGCGGCTGCGAGATATATTTTCCAATGTGACCGTTGGCTATTTGACTCCATAGGGTATCATTACTCGCCGAAAAAAGCTTTCACCCGGACCTGTGTATTGTAACGGATATCAGCGTAGAAGAAATTGTAATCTGCAATATGGTAATTTTTGGTGGTCAGAAGAAAACTACCGGGAAACTTAGGTTTATTGACCCAAAGAAGATCCTCGTGAATACTGGTTTTGACAAGGTGAGGATAGACTTTTTTAAAATCCTTTAGTACGGCACCTTTTTGATGTTCTTGATCACAACTAGGGATGTTAGCGTCCCATGTCACCGGGTTAGTGACGACGATATTACTATCGGGGAAATGTATTTTTTTAGGCAAGTAGCCTTCTTTAAATGTACGCCAACTGCAGAAGCAACCGGTTTCATCAGGTTTGATGCATGGCGTGATCTCCTTAAAGTAATCATCAGGTACGGTCAGGCCCACGAGATATGCCACGACCAATTGATTTTGGAGCGGTGTGCCATCGACATATTCACGCATTAGTTTTTTTGCATGAAATGTTCCCTGGCTGTGGGAAGCTATTATAAAAGGTCGGCCATGATTATAGTGTTCAAGGTAATATTGAAAAGCATCTCTTACATCTTCGTAGGCCAGTTCAAGTGATTTGGCTGCATCAATTGTTTTGTTCGTGTAAAAACAACTCAGATGCGCCTGCCTGTACCTTGGAGCGTAAACTTTGCCGGCCCCATTGAATATACTCGCCTGATAGTATATTGGATATCGATCAGTTTGTAGATTGAGTTTTTCATCGTCAATCCTTGCGTTCCATTCGTTCTGCCCTGCCTTGCCTGTATAGGTAGTGGGATGAATGAAAAACACATCCACTGCTGCATCACGTTGTATATCCATCCATTCATCAATTGGTACTGCATCCGCGCTATCGATACGATTAGGTAACGCTGCCCAACTAAGCGGACCCTGGTAATCAGGAGCATCAGGGATTGAATGGTCAAAAGATCCTCTTGGAAGAGAAGCACATGCAGTAAAACAGAAAATCGTCAGGATGATCCCTGCTTTGAAAAGTAATTGGTTGCTCATTAATCGGGTTCGAAGCCTAGTACGATATTGAAATTGGCATACTCTGTCCATCGAGCCCCGGCGTTGAGTTTGGATTGATTATCCCACCCATAGGCATAATCAAATCCAAGAAGCCCGAACATTGGGAGGTAAGCTCTGACACCAACTCCCGCAGCACGAAGTTGATTGAATGGGTTATAGTCTTCAAAATTTTTCCAGGCATTACCACCGGTCAGGAACAACATACCAAAGATGGTAGAACTCGGATTTAAAGAAAGCGGATAGCGGAGCTCAACGGTGAATTTATTAAAGATGGTTGCACCACCTAGCTGATTAGCTGCGATATCCCCGAGTTCATATCCTCTCAGCGAAATAATATCTTGCCCGGTAATCGCAAATTGCTGGTTGCTCAGTCCGTCTCCCCCCACTACAAAACGCTCAAACGGCGGTGCACCAATATCCGAATTATAAAAGCCGAGATAACCAAGTTTGGCAGCAGCTTTTAATACCAGTTTACCAACCAATGGTGTATACCAGTCGTAATCAATATTCCATTTATGATATTCGACATACTCATACAGGCTTTGAGGATTCTCAGGATCATATGTGCGCCCCATTAAGGAATAGGGTAATGTGGCTTGTATGGTCAGGCTGATTAGAGAACCATTTCTAGGAAAGGTAGGCTCATTGATGGTTGACCTGGCGATCGTTTGGGCGATCGAGAAGTTTTTAAATAAACCATTCGCGATGGGCAGACCGTTTTTGTCCACAAAATCTCCGGTGGAATAATTATTCAGTTCGATAAACTCTGTACTAAGTGTTGTGTTAGAAACGAAGTTGTCGTCAGGCCATTTCAGTCTCGAGCCCAATCCGACAAATGCCCGGGATATCTGCAACTTACCTCCTGAGTAAAATGTCTGGTCTATTTTTGTGATGACACCACCGACAGTAAATGAATTAGGTCGTTTGCCACCAAGCCATGGCTCTGTCAGGGAGAAGTTATAGGATTGGAAAAAATCACCATTGGTCTGTATACGCAACGAAAGCCGCTGGCCATCACCTTGCGGTAGAGGGCTCCATGCATCGCGGTTGAATAGATTACGAAGCGAGAAATTATTAAACGTTACACCAAGTGTACCAATCACTTTGCTCCGGCCAAATCCCCCCCATCCCGCACTGAGTTCCAATTGATCAGAAGGACGCTCTTCTACTTCATAGATGATATCAACTGTCCCGTTGGTCTGATCTACTGGTGTTTGGATGCCAAGGTTTTCAGGATTAAAATAACCCAAGGCGATAATCTGCCGCTGCGAGCGAATGATGTCCGACCTGCTGAATTTTTGACCTGGCTGGGTGCGCAGCTCACGACGGATCACATGCTCATGAGTCCGTGTGTTACCGGTGATGATGACTTCGTCAATGGTCGCCTGGGGGCCTTCAAAAATTCGCATCTCCAGGTCAATAGTGTTATCTACGACAGATATCTCTGTGGGTTCGACATTGAAAAACAAATACCCGTCATCCATATAAAGGGATGTAACATCACGTCCATCAATACTAAAGCGTAATCTGGATTCAAGGAGTTCTTCATTGAAAATTTCTCCTTTACGGATACCCAGGATTCTGGTTAACTGATCACTGGTATGCACCGTGTTTCCTTTCCAGGTGATATTTCCAAAATAATATTTCTCTCCTTCTGATATCGTGATGACCATTTCCATAAGGCCGTCAGCATTTCGCCATAGGGTATCTCCAACGATATAGGCATCCCGGAATCCGAGATTCCGATACCGACCTATGACCAGAGCTTTGTCCGCATCAAAATCGGCCTGTACAAATTTTGATTTCTTGAGAAGATGCGATTTCGCTTTCGTCTCTTTCATGTATTTTCTCAGATCGGATTCAGAGATTTCATTACATCCGACACAGATTATTTTTTCAATTTTGATTTTTTCTTTCGGGTCAATATCAAAAATCAGATTTACCGCATTGGCGCGTTCACTGGCTTCCTCTTCCCTTACGTCCACCGTGACATCCAGGTGTCCTTTTTCTATGTAGTATTTTTTGATCGCATTCCGCGCGTTGATCTGGTTGGCTGTGGCAGCTACCTGGCCTTTGATCAGAAATGGGGTCAGGATATCATTCAGATCATCATGAACTGACTGAGGTACTCCCCGGTAAGACCAGCTGGCTAGACGCGATTGCTCTGATAGCCTGATGGATAGGAATATAATATTTCCAACCCGTTTGTCCTGGGTGATTTCGACATTATCAAATAACCTTAGTTTCCAAAGGTTTCGCATCGCTTTAGTAATGTCCGTCCCAGGTATCTTTATGATTTGGCCTACCTTGAGTCCGGCTACGGATTTGATAGCGTTAGGATCACTGAAGAAGACCCCTACGACCTCGATCCCACCGATCTCCAGTTCTTCGACTTCGCCATACTGAACTGGCGTATTCTGCGAAAGCAGGGATGTAGGAGCCCACAGGAAGAAGGAAAAAAAACAAATAAGGGGGTAATGATATCTCATAATCTTCATGCGGGTGATCAAATTATCTGCGACAAAAACGTATTGCAAGCGTGATGTGTTGTTTACGGATTACTGGTGGGTGAGTTGTTCACTGATTTTACCAAAACGCCGTTCCCGGTGTTGAAAGTCGATAACAGCGGTATAAAAATCTTCGCGCTCAAAATCAGGCCAGTACACATCTGAAAAATATAACTCTGTGTAAGCAATCTGCCACAATAAAAAGTTGCTGATCCGATGCTCCCCGCTAGTGCGTATAAGTAATTCAGGATCAGGCATTAGCGCTGTGGACAACAAGGAACTAACCTTTGCTTCATTTATTTCTTCAGGCTTGAGTTCACCCATGGAAACCAGTTGGGCAGCCCTACGCATCGCCTCTGTCAACTCCCAACGGGCTGAATAGTTCAGCGCCAGGGTGAGCGTCATGCGTGTATTCTCTTTTGTTTTTTCTATTCCTTCCAGCAGCGCTTTTCGGGTCAGGGGAGGCAGACGGTCTATGTCGCCTATGACCCCGAGACGGATATTGTTTTTATTCATGGTCTCCAGTTCTTCACGGATAGTAATGACCAGTATATCCATCAGGGCATTGACCTCCATAGGTGGCCTGCTCCAGTTTTCTGTTGAAAAAGCATATAAGGTGAGAAAGGGAATGCCTATTTCTGCAGCTGCTTCGGTGATTTCCTTGACAGCTTTGACTCCGTTTCTATGTCCAAAGATCCTGGGTTTGCCATGTTCCTTTGCCCAGCGGCCATTGCCGTCCATGATGACAGCTACATGCCGGGGCAACCTGGTCAAATCGATCCTTTCTTTCGCGGAACTCATAAGATCGGCAAATGTATGGATTTCCAATGGGTTAGAGCCGAATGCTACGTTCATCAGAGGTTAATAAAGGCTAAAGTTTTTATATTCAATCCAATAAGCCAGGAAGCATACCTCTCTCAGAGGCTTATCCTAGGGGGCTTCAGATTTTCTGAAATAAGAATCCGCTACCTGCGACTGTCGCAGGTAGCGGATTCTTTAAATTTTGTTTGCTAAATGGTGAAAACAAAACTGAACTTGAAACAGGTTTAGAACTTAAGTGTCACACCGGCACCAAATGCGCTGTTTTTTACTTCACTCAGATTGCCATCCACAGCCGAAATATCACTTAAGCCTGCCATATAACGAACATCAATCTCCAATGCACCAAGACCAATACCGAAACCCAAATGAGCACCCCATTCAAGGTCTTCATAAAGATCTTTATCAATATCAATGTCACCTGATTTGCCACCTAACAAATAACCAATACTCGGACCAGCGAAAGCAAATATTTTTGCTTCACCACCGAAATTGAGCCTAAGTAATACAGGCAATTCGAGATAATTAAAGGTATTGGTGATATCATCTCCATTAATATCCTCGATGACAGATCCTTTCTGCAGCCAATGGAGCTCAGGTTGAAACATGAAAAATCCATTTCCAATAGGGATGTTAACGAGCACCGCAACGTCAGCACCGAATTTAGATTTTGAGTTATCGTCCAGGTTGCCATCTTCAAAGGTTTGATTGGCAATGTTCACACCTCCGCGAACCCCAAAGCGAGCCTTTTCATTGTAGTCGTCACCAGTGGTGTCTTGAGCGTGAATGGCAGGTAAGCTAGTCATCAGGATGACTACCATTCCAATCAGTTTAAGGGTAAGTGTTTTTTTCATAATTTGATTTTATTTGTTTAGTAAATGTAATTAATAATTGTTGGTTAAAGCAACCTACATAGGTTATATGCATCAGAACATAAAACTCACCCCGGCGCCTAAAGACGAATTAGTAATTTGAATATCAGTAGAATCATCAAAAATATCCGTCAGTCCGAAGATATAACGCACATCAATTCGCACAGGCCCGAACCCCAATCCCCCTCCGACATGTGCCCCAAATTCAGCTCTTTTATAAAAATCGAGGTCGATATCATTCGTTTGACCGTCCATGTCTTTATCCGTCCCATTGAGCAGATACCCCACACTAGGGCCTGCCAGTAAAAAAAAGCCAACAGGTTTTCCAAAATTAAGTTTTACCAGCAATGGTATTTCAAGATAATTGAAGGTCCTGGAGACTTCACCTGGATTGCCATTAAGGTCCTTTAACTTACCTCCTTTCTGCAGCCAATGAAACTCAGGACTGATAGACACGATGCCTATTGGAAAATCCGCCACAAATGCAATATCCGCACCCAGCTTGGATTTGTAGTCATCGGCAATATTTCCGTTTTGGGCCTCCTGTTTGGAGCTCAGGACTCCCGCTCTGATCCCTACGGTTGCCTGACCACTGATCTCATTCCCAGTATACAATGCGCCCAATGCAAGCATATATGTCAATTTGAAAAACCGATTCATAAGCAATTATTTAGATGGAAGAGGAAGAATACCTTCAAAACGATAAAATAGCCTGACGAATTGCCTTTTCGGAAAAATGAAATAATAGCAATAAGTGATTTGCGTCCTGGTCCTTTAGTCCTGCTAAATTCAATCTGCTTTTTAACTAACTATGCATCACACAATCTTTCAATAGAAGTTAGTTTGAGACTGTAGAAGAAGAATAGTTTTTCAGCCGTTATCTTGCACACTTATGATTCAAAACTCCCGGACGGCTTTATTTACGCTGATATCGACGTACAGGTATTATTTCTTCTTTGCATTGCTTCTGACCGGCTATGCTGTCAACCTCTTTATTGATGTCATGGAAGTAGATGCTGCTCAGTATGCATCCATTTCAAGAGAGATGGCAGAGACCGGAAGTTATCTTCATGTCTATCAGCATGGGGAAGATTATCTTGACAAGCCACCCTTACTTTTCTGGGTATCCTCTTTAGGGATAAAGATATTCGGTCATACAAGTGTAGCGTATAAGATCCTTCCGGTATTTTTTTTAGTGATCGGTTTATGGGCCACCTATCGCTTTGCCAGATTATGGTATAATCACCGAACCGGAATACTGGCCGCTTTGATCGTGGGCAGTACGCAGGCATTTGCACTGATGTCTAATGACATTCGCACGGATGGATTGCTGACGGCTTTTGTTATGCTTTCCCTATGGTTACTTTCTTCTTTTTTGAAAACCCGCCATACTAGGGATCTCCTCCTGGCAGGCGTATGCCTTGGTGGTGCGATGCTGGCAAAAGGCCCTCTGGGACTGATGATCCCTGCAGCTGCGATGGGCGGTCATTTGCTGATTTCAGGGCAATGGAAAAAAATATTCGACCCTTCCTGGTTGCTACTGATACCCATTATCGCTATCGTACTTGCCCCGATGTGTTACGGACTTTATACACAGTTTGATCTGCATCCGGAGAAGGAAGTATATGGACTAAAAGGACCTTCAGGCCTGCGGTTTTATTTCTGGACACAGAGTTTTGGGCGGATCACAGGGGAAAGTGACTGGGCGAATAATACCCCATGGTATTATTTTCTTCAGACGATGTTATGGGATATGCAACCGTGGATCCTTCTTTTTATACCTGTCCTTTGGAGCAGGGTAAAATCAATATGGAGTAGAAAAACCGAACAGAACACACCTTCAGAATGGATATCTATATGTGGCTTTGTGATACCATTGATTGCGCTTTCCTTTTCGGGTTATAAGTTGCCGCATTATATTTTTCCTGTGTTTCCTTTTGCAGCCGTTATGATAGCTAACTATGTAGTGACACGTGCTGAACAATGGTCAAAATGGTTTGAGTTTTTACAGCTCCTGCTCATACATCTATTGGTGCTCGCTGCTGTATTGATTCTTTTCTGGGTTTTCCCGATTGAAAATTATTGGTTACCTGTGTTGTGTCTTATTCTTTATGCAGGTATCTGGTGGTGGAGAGCAGTTGCAATCGATGCCACTGACCGATGGGTATTGCCTTCGCTGATGGGTGTGATTATTTTTCAGTTGGCCCTTGGCCTTCACTTTTATCCTCACCTGCTCGAGTTTCAATCCACCAGTCAGGCAGGAAAATACATAGCCACACATCACCCTGCTCAGGTCTACTGGCACGACCGATATGGACATGCCCTTGATTATTATAGCGACCGAAGGATACCTCACGCCGATCGCACATCGATGGATACTTTGCCGGCAGGTACATGGATATTTGTTTCCCCCGCGGCACTCGATGCCATCCCCCCACACAACATTGTGAAGGAGTTTAAAGATTTTAAAGTGACCAAATTAAATGTCACCTTTTTAAATCCTGAAACAAGAAACGAGAAGGTAAAGAAGATGTATTTGGTGGAATTGAAGTAAGTAAAAGCTACCAGTTGCAAGCTATCAGCTACCATCTTCCCTCTTCCATCTTCCAGAGTAATGTAATTCAGTATTCACTGTTCTGGGGGTAACTTACCCACGCCCCCTCTCTTGTTGAAGTATAGATATTGGAAACAGTTTTTTTACTGGAGAGAGGGGAGATATGATTTGACTTGCCGATGAGCTTCATTCAGGGCGAAAATTAAAATTTACTTTTCCCTTCTACTTGGCTATTGGCTATTGATTGTTGTTAGATTCTGTAATCATGATTCTT